>JAOUGZ010000155.1 GCA_029865405.1 Betaproteobacteria bacterium | reverse complement strand
CAGCGCAACGTCGCCATCGCGCGGTTGCGCGAGTACGCGCGGGATTTCGATCTCCTGGCGGCGGCCCGATGAATGATCGCACCGGCCCCGCGGGCAGCCTCGAGCAGCCGCCGGCGAGCTATGCGGGGCGCACGCGCTTCACCCAGCTCGAGTACGAGGCGGTGCTGGCCAACGCCTGGATCGGGATCGCCTTCACGCGCGACCGCAAGTTCTTCCTGTGCAACCCGAAGTTCGCCGAGATGCTCGGCTGGAAGCCCGAGGAGCTGATCGGGCAGCCGGGCGAGGTGGTGTACCCGTCGACGGAGAGCTACGAGGCGCTCGGGCGCATCGCCGTGCCGGTGCTCGAGGCGGGCAAGCAGCTCGACCTCGACTGGGAGGTGAAGCGAAAGGACGGCTCCACCTTCCTCGCGCGCATCATCGCCAAGTCGATCAGCGTCGACGATCCGCGCCGCGGCACGGTGTGGATCGTCGACGACGTCACCGCGGCACGGCGTCACGGCGACGAGGTGGCGCGGCTGGTGCGCGAGCAGACGGCGATCTTCGAGACCGCCTCGATCGGCATCGTGTTCCTGCGCGACCAGAAGGTCGTGCGCTGCAACACGCGCTTCGAGCAGATGCATGGCTACGCTCCCGGAGAGCTGATCGGCAAGCCGACGTCGATATTCTTCGCCTCCGACGAGGACGAGCGCAGGCTGCCCGAGATCTACGCGCGGCTGCGCAGCGGCCAGCAGGTCGACGAGGTGGTCACGCGCCTGCGCAAGGATGGCAGCACGTTCCTGGTCCGTGCGGTGGGCCGCGCCATCGATCCGTCGGATCCGAAGAAAGGCGCGGTCTGGATCACCGAGGACATCACTGACCAGCACCGTGCCGAAGGCGTGCTGCAGCGCGTGCTCGCGGAGCAGGAGGCGCTCCTCAACAACGTCATCGTCGGCATCTCGTTCGTGCGCGACCGCAAGATCCTGCGCTGCAATCGCCGCTTCGAGGAGATGTTCGGCTACGAGCCGGGCGAAGTCACCGGCGCGACGACGCGCCAGTTCTACTTCACCGACGAGGACTATGCGCAGGCGGGCGAGTCCTACGGCGAAGTGCACGGCGGGCACACGCATGCGCGGGAACAGTGGCTGCGCCGGCGCGATGGCACGGGATTCTGGTGCCGGCTCACGGGACGCGCGTTGCAGCCCGACGACCCCGCCAGCGGCACGGTGTGGCTGTTCGAGGACGTGAGCGACGCCAAGCGCCGCGAGGAGGAAGTGCGCCGCGCCCTCGCCGAGCAGGCGCTGATCCTCGACAACGCGACCATCGGCATCACGTTCCTGCGCGCGCGCACCATCCAGCGCTGCAACCGCCGCATCGAGGAGATGCTCGGCCACGGCCCGGGCGACCTGATCGGCAAGTCCACCCGCATCCTTCACGTCTCGGACGAAGCCTTCGCCGAAGTGGGACGCGTGGGCTACGACGTCCTCGCGCGCGGCGAGACCTTTACCGAAGAGCGGCAGCTGCGCCGCAAGGACGGCAGCGCGATCTGGTGCAAGGTGGTCGGCAAGGCGATCGACCCGGCGCAGCCGCGCGAGGCCTCGATCTGGATCTACGACGACGTCTCCGCCGAGCACGCCGCGCGCGAAAGCCTGGAGCGCATGGTGGCCGAGGCCACCGCCGAGTTGCGCGACGCGCAGGAGCGCGCCCAGCACCTCGCCGACCACGACGCGCTCACCGGGCTGCCGAACCGGCGGCTGCTCGAGGACCGCCTGACGCAGGCGCTCGCGCTCAGCCAGCGCAACCGCAAGCAGACCGCGGTGATGTTCGTCGACCTCGACCGCTTCAAGGCGATCAACGATTCGCTCGGCCACACGGTCGGCGACCTGGTGCTGAAGGAAGTGGCGAAGCGCCTGGTGAAGCAGCTGCGTGTCGGCGATACCGTGTGCCGCGTCGGCGGCGACGAGTTCGTGGTGGTGCTGCCGGAAGCCAAGCGCTCGACCGACGCCGCCCACGTCGCCGCCAAGATCATCGAGACGCTGTCGCAGCCCGTGCAGGCGGCCGAGCGCGAGCTCACCGTCACGCCCTCGATCGGCATCGCCGTGTTCCCGGAGGACGGGCGCGACGCCAGCATGCTGCTTCGCAATGCCGACGCGGCCATGTACCACGCCAAGGAATCCGGGCGCGCCAACTACCAGTTCTTCACCGAGCAGATGAACCTGACGGCGTCGCGCCGCGTGGCGCTGGAAGGGGACCTGGGCCGGGCCGAGCGGCTCGGCGAGCTGCTGCTGCACTACCAGCCGATCGTCGCCCTGAAGGACGGCAAGGTGCGCTCGCACGAAGCGCTCGTGCGCTGGAAGCACGCGCGCAGCGGGCTCGTACCGCAGGCCGAATTCGCGGCCCTGGCGGAGGAGACCGGCCTCATCGTCGGCATCGGCGGCTGGGCGCTGCGCGAAGCCTGCCGCTGGGGCACGTTCATCGGCGCCGAGCATGGCGTGCAGGTGGCGGTCAACCTGTCGCCGCGCCAGTTCAACGACCCGGAGCTGATCGATCGGGTGCGGCGCGCCCTGGCCGAGACCGGGCTGCCGCCGCGGCTGCTGTCGCTCGAGATCGGCGAAGCGGCCGTCCTGCAGCAGGCCGCCGCCGCCGCGAGCACGCTGAACAAGCTCAAGGCCCTGGGCGTGACGCTGGCCATCGAGGAATTCGGCGCCGGCAGCTCCAGCCTCGCCGACCTGCGGCATCTGCCGTTCGACCGCCTGAAGATCGCCGCGGCCCTGGTCGCGGATGCGGCCGGCGACAAAGGCGGCGCGGCGCTCATCCGCGGCATCGTGGGACTCGGGCACGCCCTCGGTTTCGAGGTGGTGGCCGAGGGCGTGGACACGCCCGCGCAGCGCGAGCTGCTCGCCGCGCTTGGCTGCGACGGCATGCAGGGACGCGTGGCTGGCGCGCCCGTGGATGCCGACGCGGCGGCGAAGGATTACATCTAGTCGCGCTTGATGCCGGCCTGCGCGATGACCTTCGCCCATTTGGCGATGTCCGCGTGCAGGTACTGCTCGAACTCCGCCGGGCTCATGACGAGCGGGTTCGCGCCCTGCTTGGCCCAGGCCGCCTTGACGTCCGCGCTGGTCGTCACCTTCGTGATTTCGGCGTTAAGGCGCTCGACGATCGCGCGGGGCGTGCCTTTCGGGGCGACCACGCCGAGCCAGATCGTGGCCTCGTAGCCGGGCACGCCCGCCTCCGCCACCGTCGGCACGTCCGACATGACCGAGGAGCGCGCGCGCCCGCTCGTCGCCAGCGCCTTCACTTTGCCGGCCTGCGCCTGCGGCGCCATGGTGGTGATGGCGTCGAACATCATCTGCACCTGCCCGGAAAGGATCGACAGGCGCGCCTGGTCGCTGCCCTTGTGCGGGATGTGCACCACGTCGATGCCGGCGAGCGACTTGAAGAGCTCGCCGGCCATGTGGTACGGCGTGCCCGGGCCGGAAGAGGCGTAGTTCATCTTGCCGGGCTCGCGCTTGGCGAGCGCGATCAGCGACTTGAGGTCGCTGGCCTGGACCGACGGGTGCACGACGAGCAGCAGGTCGGAGTAGTTGATCGGCGCCACCGGCACGAAGTCGCGCATCAGCTGGAACGGCTTGTTCGGGATCAACGTCTCGTTCACCGTGTGCGTGTTCGACATCAGGAGCAGCGTGTGGCCGTCGGGCGCGGCCTGCGCGACCACGTTCGAGCCCACCACCGAGCCGCCGCCCGGGCGGTTCTCGACGACGAACTGGCCGAGCGCCTCCTGCATGCGGCCGCCGAGGAAGCGCGCGTAGATGTCCGCCGGGCCGCCGGCGCCGAAGGGCACGATGATGGTGATCGGCCGGGTGGGGTAGGACTGGGCCTGCGCGAGGCAGGGGACGAGCGCGAGCAGCAGCGTGGCGAGCGGTTTCATGGTTTTCTCCTCCTCAGGGCAGGCGCAGGAAGCGCCGCGCCGTTTTGTAAGTGATGTTGTCGCGGTCTGCGGCGCCGAGCGCGAGGCCTTCCAGCTGCGCGAGCGGATGGTCGACGCCCATGTCGAAGGGATAGTCGCTGCCGATCATGATGCGCTCGGAGCCGAATTTCTCCAGGTTGAAGGCGAGCAGGCTCGGGTCGTGCGTGAGCGTATCGAAGTACAGGCTCTTCGCATAGTGCGATGGCGCCCGGGCGATGAATGCCTGCGCCTCGGGGCGCACGCGGTGGCCGTGGTCGAGCCGGCCGAGCGCCGCCGGGAAGGCGCCGCCGCCGTGCGCGAAGCAGATCCGCAGCCGCGGCAGGCGCTCCAGCACCCCGCCCAGGACGAGGCGCGCGGCGGCCAGCGCCGAATCGGCGGGGTAGCCCACCATGAAGGGCAGGTAGTACTGGCCCATGCGCTCCTGGCCGATCGACGGCCCTTGCGGATGCACGAAGATCGCCAGGTCCAGTTGTTGCGCCGCGACGAAGAAGTCGAAAAGCTGCGGGTCGTCGAAGTCGCGGCCATTGACGTGTGAACCGATCTCGACCGCGGGAAATTCCATCGCCTTCAGCCGCTCCAGCTCGCGCACCGCGAGCTTCACGTCCTGCAGCGCCACCGTGCCGGCGCCGACGAAGCGCGCCGGGTGCTTCTGCACCACGCCGGCGATGAAGTCGTTCTGCATGCGCGCGAAAGCGTCGGTCGCCTGCGCCGGGCCCCAGTAGCACAGCATCACCGGCACCGGCGAGATCATCTGCAGCCCGATGCGCTCGGCGTCCATGTCGGCGATGCGCCGCGCCGGTTGGAACGAGCGCTCGTCGACCTTGCGGAACGCCTTCTCGCCGAGGTAGATCGTGGCGTTGCAGGCATCGTGCAGCTTGCAGGAAGGCCAGCCCGAGACGCCGAAGCGCTGCGCCCAGTCGTCCCAGCTGGGGGGCAGGATGTGCGTGTGGATGTCGATCGCGGCGTGCGTCACGGCGGCGCATTATAGTGCGCGGCATGCCGCTGCCGGTGATCCACTTCTCGCACGCCAACGGCTTTCCCGCGCCTTGCTACGAGGCGATGCTCGCGCCCCTGCGCCGGCGCCATCGCGTCGGCGCCATCGAGGCGATCGGCACCGACCCGCGCTACCCGCCGACCGAGGGCTGGCCGCACCTCGTCGAGCAGCTCATCGACACGCTCGAGCGCGACTACGGCGGCGAGCCGGTGGTGGGCGTCGGCCATTCGCTCGGCGCATACCTGAGCTTCATCGCCGCGGCGCGCCGCCCGGCGCTGTTCCGCGCCATCGTCATGCTCGACGCACCGGTCATCGGCGCCTTCAAGGGGCGCGCGCTCGGCGCGGTGAAGCGCCTCGGCATCGTCGATCGCGTCACCCCCGCCGGCATGACGCGCGAGCGGCGCAGCGTATGGACCACGCGCGAGGAGGCGAAAGCGCACTTCCGCTCGAAGAAGCTGTTCCGGCACTTCACCGAGGAATGCCTCGAGCATTACGTGCAGCACGGCCTCGCCGGCGCGCCGGGGCGCTTTCGCCTGCGCATCGACCCGCAGATCGAGTACCAGATCTATCGCACCATCCCGCACGACATGAACCGGTACCTGAGATCGCTCAAGGTGCCGGCGGGCTTCGTCGGCGGCGTGGATTCGGACGTGCTGCGGCGCGTGGGCCTCGGCGCAATGCAGGGGCCGCGCTTCGCCAGGCTGCGCGTGCCCGGCGGGCACCTGTTTCCGTTCGAGCATCCGCTGCTCGCGGCAGCGGCGGTGGAGGAACTGATCGGCGAGCTTGCGCCCTAGGTGCTGCGCCCGCGCTTTTCGCGCAGGCGCTCCTCGGCGCCCTTGATGCTGAGCTCGACGCCCAGCATGTTCGGGTTCACCTGCAGCGCCCGGCGCCACCAGGCAATCGCCTCGGCGTACGCCTCAAGCTGGAAATGGATCTGGCCGTAGCCCGAGAGCGCGCCGAAATGCTGCGGGTTGCGCTTGAGCACCTCGTCGCAGTCGGCCATCGACTCGCGGTACGCCCCGGCCAGGTAGCGCACGGTGGCGCGCTTGTTCCAGCCCTCGGCGAAGTCGGGCCGCCGGCGGATCACCTCGGAGAACGTGGCGATCGCCCGGGCGTATTGCCCGGATTGCATCTCCTGCACACCGCTTCCCATCAGGTGGTCGATCTGCGCATCGCCCGAACGGCTCCACAGCAGCCACAGGCCGCGCTCGGCGTAGTCGCGCACGAAGGCGCTTTCATCGTGCAGCCGCTTGACGAGCAGGTCCGCATCCTCCATGCGGCCGTGGTTGGCGACCCAGACCACGGCCTCGGCCCGGCGCTCGGTGACCGGGTGCTCCAGGGCCGCCAGCGCCGCGTCGCGCGAGGCAGGCGGCTCCGGGAATGCGCTGCCCGTACCGAGTGTTAACGCGAGTGCGGCAATCAGGCGTAGCGTTCCAGGCATGCGAGGAGAACACATGAAAGCGGTCTTTCGTCCCCTCATGATAGCGCTGCTGGTGATTTCGCCGGCGCTGCAGGCGGCGGACGACCCTGCCGCGGCCGCCGATCCCCTCCTGCAGCAGGCGCGGGAGGCGGCCGCGCGCAAGGACTTCGCCGCGGCCGCGGCGCTC
>JAOUGZ010000711.1 GCA_029865405.1 Betaproteobacteria bacterium | reverse complement strand
GCTAGCGCTTGCGCGCCGCGGCGGCTCGTTCCTTGCGCGCCGCCATGATCTTCTCGTAGCACTCCGCGCACACTTCGCGCCGGCGCTCGCCGCCGGGCAGCACGCGAAACAGCGCGCGCGGCTTCGAATGCTGGCCGTGCATGCAGAACTTCAAGGGGCTGAGGTTGGGCATGGTCCCGGGCGCCACGGCCGCGCCGCTATAATCCGGCGGCGGACCCAATCGACGCTGCGAGCACCGTAACACATGTGGCCGCTTCACCGAAACCTTCCTGTACGACTGCTGGCCGCGCTCGCCCTCGCCCAGGCCCTGCCGGCGCAGGCTTTCGACCTGCAGGGCCACCGCGGCGCGCGCGGCGCGGCGCCGGAAAACACGCTGCCCGGGTTCGCCGCGGCGCTGACCATGGGCGTGACGACGCTCGAGCTGGACGTCGGGGTGACGCGCGACGGCGTCGTCGTCATCCACCATGACCGGCGGCTTAATCCCGACATCGCGCGCGGTCCGGACGGGCGCTGGATCGAGGGGCCCGGGCCGCTGCTGCACGCGCTCGATTATGAGGCGCTGCTGCGCTACGACGTCGGCCGCCTGCGACCGGGCAGCGACTATGCGGCGCGCTTTCCCGAGCAGGCGCCGGCCGACGGGGCGCGCATTCCCCGCCTTGCCGAGCTGTTCGCGCTGGTGCGCAAGTCCGGCAACACGCAAGTGCGCTTCAACATCGAAACCAAGATCTCCCCCGCCGCACCGGCGGAAACGCCGACGCCGGAAGCGTTCGCGCGCGCGCTGGTGGCCGAGATCCGCGGCGCCGGCATGGCCGCGCGCACCACGGTGCAGTCGTTCGATTGGCGCACGCTGCACGCGGTCGAGCGCGAAGCGCCCGAGATCGCCACCGTCTACCTCACCGGCCGGCGCCGCGGCGCCTCGCAGGCGCGCGCGGTGCATGACGCGGGCGGCAGGATCTGGTCGCCCAACTACGAGGAGCTGGATTCGGCGGCGATGATCGAGGCGCGCGCGCTCGGGCTGCGGGTCGTTCCGTGGACCGTGAACGAGCCCGGATTCATCGAGCGCTTCCTCGATCTGGGCGTCGACGGCATGATCACCGATTACCCGGAGCGCGTACGCGCCGAGCTCGCGCGGCGCGGCGCGCCGCTGCCCGCGCCGACGCCGGTGGAGCCCTGAGGGTGCCGCCGGTCACCGGCGCGCTGCTCGGCGCCAACATCCTCGTCTTCATGCTGCAGCTCGCCGGCGGCTTGCCGCTCGTCGAGCACTTCGCGCTCTGGCCGCCCGCCGCGTCCGGGCCGCGCAGCGGCCCGGACTTCGAGTTCTGGCAACTCGTGAGCTACAGCTTCCTGCACGGCAGCCTGCTGCACCTGATGTTCAACATGCTGGCGCTGTATACCTTCGGTCGCGACGTCGAGCGCCTGTTCGGCTCGCGCTGGTACCTGCAGTACTACTTCGCCAGCGTGGTCGCGGCGGCGCTGTCGCACCTCGTCGTGACGGGCTGGATGGGCGCGCCGCCGTTTCCGACCGTGGGCGCCTCCGGCGGCGTATACGGCTTGCTCCTCGCCTACGGCATCTACTTCCCGCGCCGCACGGTGATTCTGCTGTTCCCGCCGATTCCGCTTCCCGCGCGCGTATTCGTGGCGCTGTTCGCGGCGCTCGAGCTGTATTTCGGCGTCACCGGCACGGCCGCGGGCGTCGCGCATTTCGCGCACCTCGGCGGCATGCTCGGCGGCTGGCTGATGATTCGCTCCCGGGGTCGCCGCCGACGCTAGGATCGTGTATAAGGGATATCTATGATGAGAGAACTCCCCGGACATCAATCCCGCAGCCGCTTCATGGTCGGCAAGTACGAAGTCATCGCCCAGCCCATCCCCGGATCCGCGCACATGCTGCGCTACACGGTGTTCCTGAAGGGCACGCGCATCGGCGCCATGGCGAGCGTGCCGACCGAGTCGGACTGCCGTTTCCTCGAGAGCCCGCCGCCCGTTCCGCCGGTCAAGCCGTTCCAGGTGTTTTACCGCCCGGGCCGCCCGAAGAAGGGCAGCCAGCCCGCCAGCGCCGCCGATCGGCAGATGGGCAACACGCCGCACGAGGACCTGCCCGCAGGCCTCGCCAT
>JAOUGZ010000710.1 GCA_029865405.1 Betaproteobacteria bacterium | reverse complement strand
CGAGCGCCGCTTTCCACGCGTTGGGCAGCACGAACGACTGCTCGTAGCCGAGCGCCTTGAGCGTGCGTCCGAGCCGCCAGCGCTCGCGCAGGTGCAGCGCTCGGTGCGCGAACGCGGTCTCGATGACGCCGGCCACCTCGGGCATGCGCCGGAACACGGGCGCCACCCAGGCGGGCGCGAGCACATCGATGCGCGCCTGCGGCAGCTTCTCGCGCAGCCGCACGAGCAGCGGCTGACACATCAGCGCGTCGCCGATCCAGTTGGGCGCGACGACGAGAAGCCGCGCCAAGCCTCAGTGCCCCTTAGGCGCGGCGCCCTTGAAGACGAACTTCGTGCCGCAATACGGGCACAGTGCGCGGCCTTCCTTGACGACGTCGAGAAACACGCGCGGGTGGCGCGCCCAGAGCGGCGCGCCAGGCATCGGGCAATGCAGCGGCAGATCCTTCTCGCTCACCTCGACCTGGCGCGCGGTGTCCGTACTCATGCGCGGCCCCTCTTCATCGGCACCGGCGTCAGCCAGTGCGCGTGCTTCTTGTCCTTGCCCGTGACGACGTCGAAGAACGCCTTCTGCAGCTTCTTGGTGATCGGTCCGGCCTTGCCGGCGCCGATGACGCGGCTGTCGAGCTCGCGGATCGGCGTCACCTCGGCGGCCGTGCCGGTGAAGAAGCACTCGTCGGCGATGTAGATGTCGTCGCGCGTCAGGCGGCGCGACTCGACCTTGTAGCCCAGGCCGGCGGCGAGCTCGATAACCGAGGCGCGCGTGATGCCGGTGAGCGCCGAGGTGAGCTCGGGCTCGTAGATCGTGCCCTCCTTGACGACGAAGATGTTCTCGCCCGCGCCCTCGGCGACGAAGCCGTCGACGTCGAGCAGCAGGCCCTCGTCGTAGCCGTGCATGGTCGCCTCGAGCGTGGCCAGCACCGAATTGGGGTAGGTGCCCGACATCTTGGAGCGCGCCATCGTGACGTTGACGTGGTGGCGCGCGTGGGAGGAGGTCTTCACGCGGATGCCCTTTTCCAGCGCCTCGGGGCCGAGGTAGGCGCCCCACGGCCAGGCGGCGATCGCCACGTGCACGCGGGCGCCGACCGGCGACACGCCCATCTTCTCCGAGCCGTAGAACGCGATCGGGCGCACGTAGCAGGCCTCGTGGCCATTGGCGCGCACCACCTCGATCTGCGCCTTCATCAGCTGCGCGAGCGTATACGGGATCTTCATCATGTAGATGTGCGCGGAATTGAACAGCCGCTGCGTGTGCTCGCGCAGCCGGTAGATCGCCGTGCCGCGCACTGTCTTGTACGCGCGCACGCCTTCGAATACCGCCAGGCCATAATGCAGGGAATGCGTGAGCACATGGGTGGTGGCCGAACGCCAGGGAACGAGCTTGCCGTCGTACCAGATCCAGCCGTCGCGGTCGGCCATCGAGAGCGGGGCCTTGGGCGCCGCCTTTGCTTTCGCCATGGAGCGGGTTCTCCTTGAGTGAGGCGCCATTCTAACCAGCACGCCGTGGGATATGCCATACTGTTAACATGATTGCTAATGCTCAGGCACAGGTATTCGCGGCCCTCGCCTCGCGGCCGCGCCGCCAGGCGATCGCTTTTCTCGCGCAGACGGCGCTGTCCACGACCGACCTCGCCGGGCGATTCGGCATGAGCGCGGCGGCGGTGTCGCGGCACCTCGCGGTGCTGCAGCGCGCCGGCCTGGTCTCGGCCGAGCGCCAGGGCCAGCGCGTGCTCTACCGGCTGAACCGCGACGTGCTGCTCGAGGCGCTCGCCGGCCTCGCCTCGGCGGTGGACGGGCCGCTGCGCCGAGCGCCGCGGGAGGCGATCTGATGCGCGCAGCCGCCGCGCTCGGGGTTTTGCTCGCGCTCGCCGGCTGCGCCATCGTGCCCGAGGACGACGGCCTGCTCGCCTCCACGCCGATCGTGCGCGCGCTGGATCGCGAGGAATCTGACATCGTCGAGGTGGCGCGCTTTTCGCGACTGCGCGCCGGCGCGCCGCTGCCCGCCGAATGGGTGGGCTGGGGCCTCAATTCCGGCAAGCGGCGCACCGACTACCGGTTGGTCAACGGCGCCGACCGGACCGTGCTGCAGGCTGAAGCCGACGGGGCCGCTACGGGCCTGTACC
>JAOUGZ010000154.1 GCA_029865405.1 Betaproteobacteria bacterium | reverse complement strand
ACTACACCGCGGCCGAGATCGTGCAGCTCCTCGAGCGCACGCGCGCCGCGGCGCTGGTGATGCAGGCGGGCTACGGCGCGAGCGTGGCGGCGCTTCCCGGCATGAAGGCCGTGCTGGACGTGCGCGACGGGACGTTCCCGGCGCCGGGCGCGGCTTGCGAAGTGCCGGCCGTCGACGATCCGGACAAGATCATGTATCTCGCCTTCACCTCGGGCACCACCGGCGTGCCCAAGGGCGTGATGCACTCGGACAACACGATGCTCGCCAACGGCCGCGCCATGGTCACCGACTGGCATCACGATCATTCAACGGTGCTCCTCAGCCTCTCGCCCACGAGCCACCACATCGGCGCGGTGGCGCTCGAGCAGATGATGGCCGCGGGCTTCGAGCTGGTGCTGAGAGACCCGCCCGCGGGCATGACGCCGCTCGACTGGGCGATCGCCTGCGGCGCCACCTACATCATGGGCGTGCCCACGCACGCCATCGACATCCTCGCCGAGGCGAAGCGCCGCGGCCTGAACAAGCTCGGCGCGGTGCGCCTCTTTTACATGGCGGGCTCGCCCATCCCGCGCGAGGTGGCGCAGGCCTTCCTCGGCATGGGCGTCACGCCGCAGAACATCTACGGCATGACCGAGAACGGCTCGCACCAGTACACGCTGCCCACGGACGACGCGCAGACCATCGTCGAGACCTGCGGGCGCGCCTGCCACGGCTACGAGACGCGCATCTTCAGCCAGGAGAACCCCGATCTCGAAGTGCCCGCGGGCACCGTGGGCGAGATCGGCACGCGCGGCGCGCTGCTCATGCTCGGTTATTTCGACAACCAGGCGGTGACCGAGGACTCGTTCAACAAGGACGGCTGGTTCCTCTCGGGCGACTTGGGCACGCTCGATGCGCGCGGCTGCCTGCGCATCGTCGGCCGCAAGAAGGACCTCATCATCCGCGGCGGCCACAACATCCACCCGGCGAGGATCGAAGACCTCGCGCACCGGCACGCCGCGGTGCAGAAGGCCGCGGCCTTCGGCGTACCCGACGATCGGCTCGGCGAAAAGGTCTGCCTTGCGGTAATCTGCCGCGAGGGCGAGCGCGTCACCGGCGAGGCGCTGCTCGATCACCTGCACGCGGTCGGCCTCTCCAAATACGACATGCCCGAATACTTCATCGCGCTGGAGGCGTTCCCGCTCACCGCGAGCGGCAAGATCCTGAAGCGCGAGCTGCAGGCGTGGGCGACGAACGGCCGCATCGCACCCCAGGCCGTGCGCTGGCGCGACCCCGCAAAGGAGAAATGACGTGTCCGTAGAACTCTCGCGCGTCGAGGAATTCGCGCTCATCACCCTCAACCGGCCGCAGGCGCTGAACGCGCTGTCTTTTGCGCTGCTCGAGGACCTCGAGCGCGCCTTCGACGAGGTCGCCGCGGGCGACGCGCGCGCGCTCCTCATCACCGGCGCGGGCGCCAAGGCCTTCTGCGCCGGCGCCGACATCGGCGAGCTCGCCAATCGTTCCCTCATGGACAAGAAGCGCGGCGCCGAGAACGGGCAGGCGATCTTTGCGCGGCTCGAGCGCCTGCCGATGCCCTCGGTGGCGATCGTCAACGGCTACGCCTTCGGCGGCGGCCTGGAGCTCGCGCTCGCCTGCACCTTCCGCCTCGCCACGCCGAATGCGCGCCTGGGCACGCCCGAGATCAAGCTCGGCCTCATCCCGGGCTACGGCGGCACGCAGCGCCTGCCGCGCGTGGTGGGCGAGGCGCGTGCGCTGGAGATGGTCATGACCGGCAAGCCCGTCGATGCGCCCACCGCGCTTGCCTGGGGCCTCGTGAGCCGCATCGTCGAGGGCGACGCGCTGGCGCAGGGCATGGCATTCGCGCGCGAATTCTCCGGCTACAGCCTGCCGGTGCTGGGCTTCGCGCGCGAGGCGGTGACGCGCGCCCTGTCCACCACGGTGGCCGAGGGCCTGAAGATCGAGGCCGACCTCTCCACCCTCGCCTTCCAGACCGAGGACGCGGTCGAAGGCATGGCGGCGTTCATGGCCAAGCGCAAGCCCGCCTTCAAGGACCGCTGAGGTGGCGGCGCAGAAGCGCGCGATTGCGGTCACCGGCGCGAGCCGCGGGATCGGCGCGGCCATCGCGCTCGAGCTCGCCGCGCGCGGCTTCACCGTCGGCTGCCTGACGCGAAAGGGCGCCGCGCCGGAGCACGAGCGCTGCCTGCCGATCACCTGCGACGTCACCGACGTGGTCTCGATCCGCCAGGCCCTGTCGACGCTCGCCGAGCGCGCCGGCGCCATCGGCGGCCTGGTGAACAACGCCGGCATCCACCTCGACGGCAAATCGCACGAGCTCGCCACCGGCGTCTACGACGAGGTCATGGACACCAATGCGCGCGGCGTGTTCGTCGCCTGCCGCGAGATCTATCCCTACCTCGCGCAGGAGGGCGGCACGATCGTCAACATCGGCTCGTTCTTCGACAAGCTCGGCGTGAAGCGCAACCTCGCCTACTGCGCCTCCAAGGCCGCGGTCGGCGCCATCACGCGCTGCCTGGCGGTGGAGTGGGCGCCGCAGAAGATCCGCGTGCTCGACGTCGCGCCGGGCTACATCGAGACGGAGCTCAACGCCGAAGCGATGCGCGGCAAGCTGCACGCCTTTCTGCAAGCGCGCGTGCCCACCGGCGGCCCGGGAACGGTGCACGACGTGGCGCGCCTCGTGGCGATGCTCTTTACGGAGGACATCCCCTACCTCACCGGCGAGACCATCTACCTCGACGGCGGCCAGGGCATGGCGCACTGATGAACGTCTTCGAGCGCTTGGACGGCACGCTCGCGCTGCAGGACGAAGAGCGCATGCTCGTGGAGAGCGTGCGCACGCTGGCGCGCGAGGTGCTCGCGCCGCGCGCCGAGCACCACGACCGCGCGGCCGAATTCCCGCGCGGCAACCTCGAGGCGATCAACGCCCTCGGCCTGAACGCGATGTTCATTCCCGAGGACTGCGGCGGGCACCCCGTGTCCTACGCCGCGTACCTCGCCTGCGTGCGCGAGATCAGCAAGGCCTGCGCCGCCACCGGCATCATCTGGGCGACCAATTTCCACGCCATGAAGCCGCTCGCCGATTTCGGCAGCGAAGAGCAGAGGAAGCGTTTGCTGCCGAGGATCGCGCAGGGCGGCCTCGCCGCGCTCGCCATCACCGAGCCCACCGCGGGGTCGGACGCCACCGGCATGAAGACGCGCTTCCGGCCCGAGGGCGACGCGATCGTCGTCGACGGCGGCAAGACCTTCATCACCAACGGCGACGTCGCCGACCTGATGCTCGTCTTCGGCAAGTGGAGCGAGATCGACGACGAGCGAAAGTCGATCTCGGCGCTGATCCTGGAACAAGGCACGCCGGGCCTCAAGGTGGTGCGCACCGAGGACAAGATGGGGCACCGGGCCTCCGGCACCGCCACGCTCGCCTTCGACGGCTGCCGCGTGCCGCGCGCGAACCTGCTCGGCGCGCCCGGCGACGGCCTGAAGCTCCTGCTCGCCTCGCTCAACAAGTCGCGCCCGAGCGTCGCGGCGCACGCGCTCGGCATCGCGCGCGCGGCATTCGAGGACGCGGTCGCCTACATCAACGAGCGGCGCCAGTCCGGCAGGCGCATCGTCGAGTTCCAGGGCATACAGTTCCTGCTCGCCGACCTCGCCACCGGGCTCGCGCAGTGCGAGGCGTGGCTGTGGCACGTCGCGCGCCTGGTCGACGGCGGCGCGCAGGACATCGGCATCGAGGCCTCGATGCTCAAGCTGCGCGCCTCGGACCTCGCGATGCGCATCGCGACGGAAGCGGTGCAGCTGCACGGCGGCTATGGCTACTGCAAGGACTACCGCGTCGAGCGCCTGATGCGCGACGCCAAGATCACGCAGATCTGGGAGGGCACCAACCAGATCCACCGCCAGCTCATCGGCCGCAGCTTCATGGACAAGGGATCGCATGGCTGAGATCCGCACGGTGGGCGTCGCGGGCTGCGGCACCATGGGCGCGGGCATCGCGATCGTCGCGGCGCGCGCGGGCTTCCGGACGCTGGTCTACGACACGCGCGCCGACGCGCTCGCGAAAGCACGGCAGCAAAGCGAAGCCTTCTTCGCCAAGTCCGTCGAGCGCGGCAAGCTCAAGGCCGAGCAGGTCAAGACGATCCTCGGCAATCTGGTCGGCACGACGAGGCTCGAGGACTTCAAGGCCTGCGACCTCGTCATCGAGGCGGTGTTCGAGGACCTCAAGGTCAAGCACGCGCTCTTTGCGCAACTGGACGGCATCTGCCCGGCACACACGCTCTTCGCCTCCAACACTTCGACCCTCTCGATCACCGAGATTGCGGGCGGCTCGGGGCGCGACGATCGCTTCGTCGGCATGCATTTCTGCCTGCCGGCGCAATTGATGAAGCTGGTGGAGATGTCGCCGGGCCTGAACACGAGCGAGGCGAGCTTCCAGGCGGCGCGGGAATTCTGCAAGGCGCTCGGCCAGCACCCGGTGAAGACCCAGGACAGCCCGGGCTTCATCCTCAATTACTTCCTCATCCCGTTCAACAACGACGCCATCCGCCTGGTCGAGTCGGGCGTCGCCGAGCCCGCCGAGATCGACAAGGCCATCAAGGGCGCGATGGGCTACGCCATGGGACCGTTCGAGCTCCTCGATCTCGTCGGCATGGACACGCAGTTGCTGCTCTGCGAGGCGATGCACGGCCTCACGCACGAGCCGCGCGCCGCCTGCCCGCCGCTCGTGCGGCGCATGATCGCCGCCGGACGCCTGGGCAAGAAGACCGGCCGCGGCTTTCACGTGCACAAGGACTCGAAGATGTTCGGCGCCTGAGCATGGCCTACTGCGTCATCGACACCGGCGCGAGCCGCTCCTTTCCCGCGGCGCACGCGCTCACGCAGGGCGCCGCCGAGGACGGCGGGATCGTCGTCGTCATCGGCGCCGAGGTGAAGCGCGGGATCGCACGCATCAAGAACCCCGATACCCGCACCGCCGTCCTGCTCGAGCTCGGCACCGAATGCCTGGGCGTCTACACCGGCGAGTCGCGCGGCACCGAAGGCTCGAACGTGCTCGGCTTCGCGCGCTTTCGCCTGGGCGACGCCGCGCCGACGAACCTCGTCGAGCTGGTGCGCCAACCGCGCACCGGCCCCGCCGCGCTCGCCGCGGCGCAGAAGCTGTTCGAGGACGCGGGCCTCGCAGTCGCGGTGTGCAACGATTTCCCCGGACGCATCGTCGACCGGCTGATCCGGCCCTACTTCAACGCGGCGCTCAGGCGGCTGGACGAAGGCCTCGCCAGCGCCGATGACATGGACACCACGCTGAAATTGGGGCTCGGCTACCCCGAGGGCCCGATCGCGCTCCTCGAGCGCACCGGGCTCGCGGCGCACTTCGACGTCACCCAGGCCCTCTACGAAGCGCTCGGCGACGCGGCCTACGCGCCGGCGCGCCGCGCGCGCGCCGCCAAGCAGCGCGGCTAGATGCGCGCGGTGATCGTCCGCGAGCACGGCCCGCTCGCCCGCCACCGGCTCGAGTCCGTCCCCGACCCGGCGCCCGCGCGCGGCGAGGTGCTGATCGAGGCGCGCGCCATCGGCGTCAATTTCCCCGACCTGATGGTGATGCAGGGCAGCTACCAGCTCTTGCCGCCGCGGCCCTTCAGCCCGGGCAAGGAAGTCGCGGGCGTGGTGGGCGCGGTGGGCGAAGGCGTGACGCGCGTGCGCGCGGGCGAGCGCGTGATGGCGCTGCCCGAGTACGGCACCTACGCCGAGAAGGTCGTGGTGAGCGAGAAGATCTGCTACCCGATGCCGCAGGCGATGCCGTTCGACGACGGCGCGGTGCTCGCGCTCGCCTACCAGACCGCGCACTTTGCGCTGCTCGAGCGCGGCGCGTACCGGAATGGCGAATCGGTGCTCGTCACCGGCGCCTCGGGCGGCGTCGGGCTGGCGTGCGTGCAGCTCGCCAAGGCGCTCGGCGCCGTCGTCGTCGCCGGCGTCACCAGCCAGGAGAAGGGCGCGCTCTGCCGGCGCCATGGCGCCGACCACGTCGTCGACCTCGCGGCGCCGGACCTGCGCGACGGCCTGCGCGCGCAGGTCCACGCCGCCGTGGGCATGGGCGGCGTCGACATCGTGCTCGACAACGTGGGCGGCGACGTATTCGACGCTGCCCTGCGCGCGCTCGCCTGGCGCGGCCGCCTGGTGTCGATCGGCTTCGCCTCCGGGCGCGTCCCCGAAGTGAAGGCGGGCTACCTGCTGGTGAAGAACCTCGCCGTGATCGGCCTGCAGTGGACCGACTACCGCGGGCGCGAGCCCGAGCGCGTGCAGCGCGTGCAGGAAGGGCTCTACGCGCTGTACGGCGAGGGGAAACTGAAGCCCGAGATCACGGCACGCTACGCGCTCGAGGACTTCGCCGAGGCGCTGGCGCGCTTCGACGCGCGCCAGGTGCAGGGCAAGATCGTGCTGCTGCCCGGCTAGAGGTCCGCGTTCGCAGCCGCCGTGCGCCGCCAGAGCGCGAGACGCCAGCGATAGCCGATGGCGACCGTCGCCGCCAGCCCGAGGCTGGCGTAGAGCAGCGTGGACGCGGCATAGCCGAAGTGCGCGATGATC
>JAOUGZ010000153.1 GCA_029865405.1 Betaproteobacteria bacterium | reverse complement strand
CACACGCTGCTCGGTCTTTCCGCCTACATCGTGCTGCTCACGGGGCAGGTGAGCCTGGCGCAGGCGGGGTTCTTCGCCGTGGGTGCTTATACGGCGGGCATGCTCACCGTGCTCGCCGGCTGGCACCTGGTGCCGGCGCTCGGGGTCAGCGCGCTGACCGGCGCCTCCGTCGCCTGTGCCGTGGGCTTTCCCGCGCTGCGCGTGAAGGGCCTGATGCTGGTGATCGCGACGCTCGCCTTCGGTGAAGGCGTGCGCCTGTTCTTCTTCAACTTCGATTACCAGGTCGCCAAGGGCCAGATCAAGGTCGGCCCGTTGGGGGGCGAGGGCTTCCGCCAGATCCGCTTCTTCCCGGAAAACGGCTGGGAGACGGGCGAAGTAATGCTGTTCATCTGGGTGTTCGTCGTCGCCGCCATGGCGCTGCTGTGGTGGTTCGACCGCTCGCGCTACGGCACGGTGCTGCGCGCCGTGGGCGAAGACGAGCTCGCCGCGCAGTCGGTGGGCATCAATCTGACCGCGGTGAAAGTGAGCGCGATGACGGTGGGCGGCGCCATCGCCGGGGTCGGCGGCGGGCTATACGCCCACTACACCACGCATATCGAGCATGCGAGCTTCAATATCCTCGTCGCCACTTTCGCCATCGCCTACCCGATCGTCGGCGGCCTGCGCAACGTCTTCGGCACGCTGCTTGCGGTGATCTTCGTCCAGGGCTTCCTGGTCGAAGGGCTGCGCTTCCTCGGCGACTGGCGCAACCTGCTTTTCGGCGCGCTCATCGTGCTCGCCATGAACCTGCGCCCGAGTGGCATCCTGGGCCGGCGCCGTGCTTGAGCTGAAATCGCTCTCGCGCCACTTCGGCGGCGTCCGTGCCGTGGACGGGCTCGACCTCGAGGTGCAGGATGGGCAGATCTTCGGCCTCATCGGCCCCAACGGCTCGGGCAAGAGCACCACGGTGAACATGATCACCGGGCTGTTCGCGCCGACCGCGGGTACGATCCTGTTCCGCGGCCGCGATATCGGCGCGCTGCCCACGCACCTGCGGCTGCGCGATGGCATCGCGCGCACGTTCCAGAACATCCGGCTGTTCGGGCAATTGAGCGTCTGGCAGAACCTGTGGGTGGCGCAGAATTCGGCCGCGGACCAGGCGCGCCTGGGCTTCTTCGCGCGCTGGCTAGGCGGGCAGGGGCGTGTGCGCGAAGAGATCGGCCGCCTGCTCGAATTCTCGGGACTCGCCCACAAGCAGGACGAGCTCGCCGCCAACCTCGCCTTCGGCGAGCAGCGGCGCCTGGAGCTCGCGCGCGCCCTCGCCGCACGGCCGAAACTGCTGCTGCTCGACGAGCCGGCGGCCGGCATGAACAGCGAAGAGATCGGGCAGCTGCGCGAAAGAATCCTCAAGCTGCGCGCGGACGGTGTCACCATCCTTCTCGTCGAGCATGTCATGGAGCTGGTGATGGGCGTCACCGACCGCATCGCGGTGCTCAACTTCGGCCAGAAGATTGCCGAAGGCTCGCCGGCCGAGATCCAGGCCGACCCGGCGGTGCGCAAGGCCTACCTCGGGGGCGCGGCGGCGTGAGCTTTCTCGAGGTGCGCGATGTCGTCACCGCCTACGGCAAGATCGAGGCGCTGAAGGGCGTGTCGCTCGAGGTGGCCGAAGGCGCCATCACCTGCCTGCTCGGCCCCAACGGCGCGGGCAAGACCACGCTCATGATGACCCTCGCCGGCATTCTCCGCCCGAAGCAGGGCAGTATCGTCTTCGCCGGCGAGGAGATCGCCGGGCGCGCGCCGCACGCCATCGTCGCGCGTGGCGTGGCGCTGGTGCCGGAGAACCGGCTGGTGTTTCCGGCGATGACGGTGCTGGAGAACATGCACGCGGGCGCGTACCAACGAGGCGACAAGAAGACCGTCCCGGGGGACATCGAGCGCATGTTCGCGCGCTTTCCGCGGCTGAAGGAGCGCGCGGCGCAGCAGGCCGGCACGCTCTCGGGCGGCGAGCAGCAGATGCTGGCGGTGGCCCGCGCGCTGATGTCGCGCCCGAAGCTGCTGCTCATGGACGAGCCTTCGCTTGGCCTCGCGCCCCTGGTGGTGGAGGAGATCTTCCGCATCGTCACCGAGCTGCACCGCGACGGCACCACCATCTTCCTCGTCGAGCAGAACGCGCACATGGCGCTCCGGGTGGCGCAGCATTTCTATCTCATGGAGCAGGGCAAGGTGACCTTCAGCGGCGACCCCGGCTCGCTCGCCGAGGACGAGGTGATCCGGCGGGCCTATCTCGGCTCGGCGCAGCGCCCGGCGTGATCGCCGACCTGGTCCAGAACACCCTCGACGGCCTGAGCGCCGGCGCCACCTACGCCCTCCTCGCCCTGGGCTTCACGCTGATCTTCGGCGTCCTGCGACGGGCCAACCTGTCGTTCGGTCCGGCCATCATGTTCGGCTGCTATGCCGCGACCTGGACGCACGTCAACTTCGGCGCCGGGCTGCTGCTGCTCGCGCTGATCACGGTCAGCGGCGCCGTGCTGGCGGGCGCCTACGTCGAGCGCCTGTGCTTCGCGCCGCACCGCGGCGGCTCGGCGATCGCCGCGATGGTGGCGAGCTTCGCGCTGTGGATGCAGTTCGAGGAGCTTGCCACGCTGATCATGCCGCGGCACCTGTATGCCTTCCCGCTGCTCTACGAAGGCGATCCGCTCGCCCTGGGACCGTTTACGCTGCGCATCGACGCGCTGGCGATGCTCGGCGCGGCCTTGGCGGCCTGCCTGGCGCTGTGGTGGACGCTGTACCGCACCCGTTTCGGACTCGCCGTGCGTGCGCTCATCGAGCAGCCGGCAGCAGCGGCGCTGGCCGGCATCAATGTGCCCTGGGTGTTCGTGCGCGTGTTCGCGCTCGCCTCGGCCATCGGCGGCGTCGCCGGCTACCTGGTGGTCGCCTCGCACGGCCAGATCACGCCCATGCTCGGCATGTGGGCCACCCTCAAAGGCCTGCTGGCGATGATGCTGGGCGGCCTGGGCTCGCTTCCGGGCGCAGTGATCGGCGGCCTCGCCCTCGGCCTGATTGAAGCGCACACGCAGTGGTATCTCGGTCCGCAGATGCGCGACCTCATCGCCTACCTGCTCCTGTTCGTGCTGCTCGCCGCGAGGGTGCCATGGATGACTACGCGATCGGCGTCCTGACCAACATCGCGCTGTTCTCGTTTATCGCGCTGTCGGCCTACCTGCTGCTGATCGCAGGGGAGATGTCGTTCGGCCAGCAGGCCTTCTTCGGCGTGGGCGCCTACGCCGGGGGCATCCTGACCACGTTGTACGCATGGCCCCTGCCGCTCGCCGCGCTCGCCGCCATGGCGCTCGGCGCCGTTGCCCAATTTCTGGTTGCGCTGCCCACGTTGCGGCTGCGGGGACTGCATTTCGCCATGGCGACGCTGGCTGCCGCCGAGATGGCGCGCATCCTGTTCGAGCTCATGCACTGGCGCCGCGAAATCGACGGCGAGCTCGCCGGCCCGGACGGCACCCAGGGATTTCGCGGCATCCGCTGGATCTTCGAGCACGGCATCGAGCCGCTGCACTATCTCGGTATCGTCGGCGTGCTGCTCGCGCTGGTGCTCGCGCTGTTCCTGATGATCGAGCGCTCGAAGCTCGGCGCGACGCTGCGCGGCGTAGGCCTGGATCCCGAGCTCGCGGCGTCGGTGGGCATCGACGTGCAGCGCATCAAGCTCGGCGTGGCCGCCGCCGCCGGCGCGCTGGCGGCGCTGGGTGGCGTACTCTATGCGCACCACAACACGTACATCGAGCCGCGCAACTTCGACATCATGCTGGGCGTGCACAGCCTCGCTTACGCCCTGATCGGCGGCCTGGGCACGGCTTTCGGGCCGCTGCTCGGCGTCCTGCTGGACATCGGTACGCTGGAAAGCACGCGGGTGTTCCACGGCTACCGCATGATCGTGTTCGGCGGCCTGGTAGCGCTGGTGCTGGTCTACCGGCCGCGCGGCCTGCTCGACGAAAGGACCGTGCAATGGCTAAGGCAGCGCTTCTCCTGATTGTTCTCGCTCTGCCCCTGCTCGCGCAGGCGCAGACACCCGAGGCGCAGTTGCGCTGCGAGTCGACGGGCCAGGATTTCGTCTACGACTGCACCCTCATGCTGACGCGCTTCGGCCGGCCGCTGGAGGGCGCGCAAGTCACGGTGGGCGCCGACATGCCGTCGATGCCCATGGCGCACAGCGTCCGGCCCGCCCGGGCCAGGCCCGGCCTAAAGCCGGGCGAGTACAAGGCGCGGCTGGATCTGGAGATGCTCGGCGAATGGGCGATAAAGTTGCGCCTCGACGGCCCGGTGCGCGACCTGCTGGTGCTGCACTACGAATTCGACAGCAAGGGCGCGATGCCCAGGAAGCGATGACGCGACTTCCCTTCAAGCAGGTGGACGTGTTCACCGGCAAGCCGTTCTTCGGCAACCCGGTGGCCGTAGTGATCGGCGCCGAGGATCTCGACGCGAGGCAGATGCAGCACATCGCGGCATGGACCAACTTGTCCGAGACCACGTTCCTGCTCAAGCCAACACGGGCGCTGGCAGATTACCGGCTGCGCATCTTCACCCCGCGCCAGGAGCTGCCGTTTGCGGGGCATCCGACGGTCGGCAGCGCCCATGCGGCGCTCGAAAGCGGCTTCGTCAAGGCGAAAGACGGCAAGCTCAAGCAGGAATGCGGGGCGGGCGTGCTCGACCTGGCGATCGAGTCGCCGCGCATCTTCGTGCGCGCGCCGGCGCCGAAAGTCTCGGCTGCGGCGGTGCCCCTGTTCGGCAACTCGCGCGCCCTGCGCGTGGATGTCGGCCCGGTGTGGATCGTCGTTGACCTCGGCGATGCCGGCACCGTGGACGCGCTGGCGCCGGACATGACGGCGATCGCCGAGCTCAGCGACTCGCTCAATGCGACCGGGGTTACCGTGTTCGGGCGTACCGGACGCAAGGACGCACCGATCCACGTGCGCTCCTTCGCACCCGCGCACGGCATTCCCGAAGACCCGGTGTGCGGCAGCGGCAACGTCTCGGTCGGCGCTTTTCTGCGCGAGACTGGCCTGCTCAAGGAGTTCGGAGCTTCCTACACTGCCCGCCAGGGCATGCAGGTGGGGCGCGACGGGCGCGTGGCGGTGCGCGTCACCACGGACGCGATCGAGATCGGCGGCGAAGCGGTGACCTGCGTGGATGGGACGCTGCGCGTCGCCTAGTCGATGCGGCAGGCTTCCTCGAAGCTCAGCCGCGGATTCCTCGGAAACACCTTCGCCGGATCGGCCTGGCCGAGGTTGATGAGGAAGTTCGATTTCCAGCGCCCATCGGGAAAGAACGCCGCGTCCACCTTGGCGTTGTCGAAGCCGGACATCGGGCCGCAGTCCAACCCGAGCGCGCGCGCGGCGATGATGAAATAGGCGCCCTGCAGCGAGCCATTGCGCAGCGCCGTGCGCTCCGCGTGCGACTTCTTCTCCTCGCCCGAGAAGATCTCCCGGGCCTTCGGGTTGTTCGGAAACGTCTTCGGCAGATTTTCGTAGAAGCGCGAGTCGTAGGCGATGATCGCCGTCACCTGGGTGTTCATCGTCTTGTCGAGATTCCCGGGGGTCAGCGCGGGCGCGAGCTTCTCTTTTGCCGCTTTCGAGCGCACGAATACGACGCGCATCGGCTGCGTGTTCATGGTGGTCGGACCCCACTTCATCAGGTCATAGACCTGCTTGAGCTTCTCGTCCGTCACCGGCGTATCGAGGAAGCCCTGCGGCGTGTGGGCTTCGCGGAAGATCAGGTCCTGCGCCTTGTCGTCGAGCATCGTGCCTCCCAGGGGCGATGTTAGCATCGGCCGCATGCAGCTCTCGCAGTGGATTCGCCCCGGCGACGGCGTGGTTTTCGGTCAGGCCTGCGCCGAACCGCAGACGCTCGTGGAGGCGCTGGTGGCGCAGCGCGCGGCGTTCTCCGGCGCCACGCTGTTCATGGGCGTGAACTGGTCGGGAACGGTGAAGGCGGAGCACGCCGATCACCTGCGCCTCGCTGCCTACTGCGGCTCCGGGCACAACCGCAAGCTCGCCGACGCGGGCGTGCTCGACATCCATCCGCATCCGTACTCGCAGCTGGCGACTCTGATCCGGCAGAAGAGAATCAAGTCGGACGTTGTGCTCGTTCAAGTGAGTCCGCCCAATACCAAGGGCGAATACAGCCTCGGGCTGTCGGCGGAATACCTGGTGCCGGCGCTCGAGGTGTGCCGCAGCGTAATCGCCGAAGTAAACGACCGCGTGCCCTGGACCTTCAGCGATCGCCTGCTGAAAAGATCGGACTTCGCCGCGGTGATCGAAACTTCGCGCGAGCCCGTCGCCCTGCCCTACGGCGCACCGGGCGCGCAGGAGCTTTCGATTGCCCGCAATGCGCTCGAGTTCGTTCCGGATGGCGCCACGATCGAGACCGGCCTGGGCGCGCTGCCGGACGCCGTCCTGCAGCTGCTCGGCAACTGCAAGGACCTGCGCATTCACTCCGGCTCGATCGGCGACGGTGTCGTGGCGCTGATGCAGAAGGGCGTCGTTCGGGAAATCCAGGGCGGCACGCTCATGGGCACGCGCCAGCTTTTCGATTTCGCGCACGAGAACGCGGCGCTGCGCC
>JAOUGZ010000004.1 GCA_029865405.1 Betaproteobacteria bacterium | reverse complement strand
CGCGAGATAGTTCGGATCCAGCATCTTCGCCACCGGCACTGTCGCAAAGGCCGGATCCCCCACGTAGCGCGCGCGATCCGCGTAGGCGAGGCGCGCCGCCTCGCTGAACAGGTGCACCGCCTCGGCCGAGCCCGGCGCAGCGCGATCGAAGGCCGTGCGCTCGAGGACGCCGAGGATCTGCAGCACGCCGGTGGCGCCCGAGCTCGGCGGCCCCATGCCGCAGATGCGATAGGCGCGATACGCGCCGCACACGGGCGCGCGCTCGATGACGCGATAGCGCGCCAGGTCATCGAGCGTCAGATCGGCCTGCACCGCGCGCACGATGTCGGCGGCGATCGCACCATGGTAGAACGCGTCGGCGCCGCGCGCCGCCAGCTCGCGCAGCGTCGCCCCGTACTCGCGGTTGACGATTCGCGCGCCCGCGTAGAACAGCGCGCGCGCCGCGGGGTCGCTGCGCAGCACCTCTTCGCGCTCGAGCAGGCGCGACAGGCGCCGCGTCTTCTCGAAGCCCTCTTGCGCGAGCCGGATCGCCGGCGCGAACAGCCGTCGCCACGGCAGCCGCCCATGCTCGCGGTGCAGCGTCTCCAGCAGCCGCGGTACACCCGGCACGCCGACCGAGCGCCCGCTCGCCACCGCCTGCATGAATTCCTCGGGATTGCCGTGCCGGTCGAGAAAGCGGTCGGGGCGCGCCGCCGCCGGCGCCGCCTCGCGCGCGTCGTAGCTGCGCACGCGCTTGTCCGCTTGCGTCCAGGTGAGCGCGAACGCCCCGCCCCCGAGGCCCGAAGACTGCGGCTCGACCAGGCCGAGGACGAGCTGCGCGGCGATCGCCGCGTCCACGGCGCTGCCGCCCGCGCGCAGCATCTCGAGCCCCGCCGCCACCGCGCGCGGGTCGGCGGCGGCAACCATGAAGCGCTTGGCGTAGGCGGCCCGGCGCTCGACGCGTTCGCTTTCCGCCTCGGGCGCGGCGAGCTGCGCCGCGGCGCCGGCGCTGAAAAAGAAAAGGGCCGCGCAAGCGGCCCTGTTCAGGGACTTCGTACGCGCGCTCACACCATCAAGGGTACGACGAGCAGCGCCACGATGTTGATGATCTTGATCAGCGGGTTCACCGCCGGGCCGGCAGTGTCCTTGTAGGGATCGCCCACGGTGTCGCCGGTTACCGCCGCCTTGTGCGCTTCGGAGCCCTTGCCGCCGTAGTTGCCGTCCTCGATGTACTTCTTGGCGTTGTCCCAGGCGCCGCCGCCCGTGCACATGGAGATGGCGACGAACAGACCCGTGACGATGGTGCCCATCAGGACGCCGCCCAGCGCCTGCGGCCCGAGGACCACGCCGACGACGATCGGCACCAGCACTGGCAGCAGCGACGGGATCATCATTTCCTTGATCGCCGCGCGCGTCAGCATGTCGACCGCGACGCCGTACTCGGGCTTTGCTTTGCCTTCCATGATGCCCGGGATCTCCTTGAACTGGCGGCGCACTTCCACCACCACCGAGCCCGCGGCGCGGCCCACGGCTTCCATCGCCATGGCGCCGAAGAGATACGGCACCAGGCCGCCGATAAAGAGGCCCACGATCACCATGTGGTTCGACAGATCGAAGCTGATCGACTTGCCGGCGGCTTCGAGCGCATGCGTGTAGTCGGCGAAGAGCACCAGCGCCGCGAGGCCCGCCGAGCCGATGGCGTAGCCCTTGGTCACCGCCTTGGTGGTGTTGCCGACCGCGTCCAGCGGATCGGTGATGGCGCGCACCGATTCCGGCAGGTCGGCCATCTCGGCGATGCCGCCCGCGTTGTCGGTGATCGGCCCATAGGCGTCGAGCGCGACGATGATGCCGGCCATGGAGAGCATCGAGGTGGCGGCGATGGCGATGCCGTACAGGCCGGCGAGCGCATAGGAGGCGATGATGGCCACGCACACCGCGAGCACCGGCCAGGAGGTGGACTTCATCGACACGCCCAGACCGGCGATGATGTTGGTGCCGTGGCCGGTGGTGGAAGCTTGCGCCACGTGCTGCACCGGCTTGTACTGCGTGCCCGTGTAGTACTCGGTGATCCAGACGAGGAATCCCGTGAGCGCCATGCCCACCACGGCGGTGCCGTAGAGGTGCCAGACGCCGATCGTCGTCTTCGCGCCCGCGATGTCGAACTGCGTGGTCTTCAGCAGGTCGCCCATCACCACCTGGGTGATCGGCCAGAAGGCGATGAGCGCGACGCCGCCGGCGACCGCGAGCCCCTTGTACAGCGCGGGCATGACGTTCTTCTCGCCCGGCTTCGCCTTCACGAACCAGGTGCCGATGATCGAGGCGATGATGGCGAAGCCGCCGATGGCGAGCGGGTAGATCACCGCCGCCTCGGTCTTCAGCATGAGCGCACCGAGCAGCATGGTGGCGACGATGGTCACGGCGTAAGTCTCGAACAGGTCCGCCGCCATGCCCGCGCAGTCGCCGACGTTGTCGCCGACGTTGTCGGCGATCACAGCGGGGTTGCGCGGATCGTCCTCCGGGATGCCGGCTTCGACCTTGCCGACGAGATCGGCGCCGACGTCCGCGCCCTTGGTGAAGATGCCGCCGCCCAGCCGCGCGAAGATCGAGATCAACGAGCCGCCGAAGCCGAAGCCGATCAGCGGGTGGATGATGTGCACCAGGTCGTCTTTCTTCAGCGCATTGGCGTAGAGCAGGGCAAACAGGCCCGCCACGCCGGCGAGGCCCAGTCCGACGACCAGCAGCCCGGTGATGGCGCCGCCCTTGAACGCCACCTGCAGCGCCTCGTTCAGGCCGACGCGCGCGGCTTCCGCGGTGCGCACGTTGGCGCGCACCGAGATGTTCATGCCGATGATGCCGCAGGCGCCGGAGAGCACGGCGCCGAAGAGAAAGCCCCAGGCGGTGGTCCAGCCGAGCTGCGGCGTGAAGCCGATGGCGAGAAACAGCACCGCGCCGACCATCGCGATGGTCTTGTACTGGCGCCACAGGTAGGCGACGGCGCCTTCGCGAATCGCGGCCGCGATCTCGCGCATGCGCTCGTTGCCATCGGGCAGCCTGAGGATCTGCGCGCTCTGCCAAACGCCGTAGACGATCGCCAACAATGCGCATACGAGCGCAAAACCCAGTCCGCCTGCCATGTGTTTTCTCCCCTTCGCATGCGCGGGGCGGGGAGCCCCGCGGAAAAGGGGGCGATTTTATCAGGCTAGCCGAGGACGGCGAAAGCCCTGGCGCGAATCTCTTCGATGCCGCCCAGGCCCGAGATGCGGTGCACGCGCGGCGCGCGCGCATCCCCCGTGGCGGCCCAGCGGGTGTAGTACTCGACCAGCGGCTGCGTCTGCCGGCGGTATACGTCGAGGCGCCGTCTCACGGTCTGCTCGCGGTCGTCCTCGCGCTGGATGAGCGGCTCGCCGGTGGCATCGTCCCGGTCCGGCGTGCGCGGCGGGTTGAATTTGACGTGGTAGCTCCGGCCCGAGGCCGGGTGCACGCGTCGCCCGCTCATGCGGAGCACGATTTCGTCCTCGGGCACGTCGATCTCCAGCACATGGTCGACCGCGACGCCCGCGGACTTCATGGCCTCGGCCTGGCCGAGCGTGCGCGGAAAGCCGTCGAACAGGTAGCCGCGGGCGCAATCGGGCGCCCGCAGGCGCTCCTTCACCAGGGCGATGATGACATCGTCGGACACGAGCTGCCCCGCGTCCATCACTTTCTGCGCTGCGAGGCCGAGCGGCGTGCCCGCCTTGGCCGCTGCGCGCAGCATGTCGCCCGTGGACACCTGCGGGATGCGGTACTTCGCGGTGATGGCGGCCGCCTGCGTGCCTTTTCCCGCGCCCGGCGGCCCCAGCAGGATGAGCTTCATCGCAGCAGTTTTAGCACAGCTTCGAGATCGGCCGGGGTGTCCACCCCGGGCGCGGAGGCGCCTTCTGTTCGCACCACCGCGATGCGATGGCCATGCCAGAGCACGCGCAGCTGCTCGAGCTGCTCGATCGCTTCGAGCGGCGCCGGCGCGAGCCCGGCGTAGCGGCGCAGGAACGCCATGCGATACGCGTAGATGCCGACGTGGCGCAGCGCACGGGGCGTGCCGCCCTCGCGCGGAAACGGAATGCCCGCGCGGCTGAAGTAGAGCGCGTCGCCGTTCGCGTCGAGCACCACCTTGACGACGTTCGGGTTGGCGAATTCCGCCGCATCGTGGATCGGGTGGCATGCCGTGGCGACGCTCGCCTCGGGCCGCTCGGCCAGCGCGGCGGCCACGCGCGCGATGAGCAGCGGCGGGATCAGCGGCTCGTCACCCTGCACGTTCACCACGATGGCGTCCTCGGCGAGCCCGAGCTGCGATGCCGCCTCGGCGATGCGATCGGTGCCCGAGGCGTGGTCGGCGCGCGTCATGCGCGCTTCGAAGCCGTGCGCACGCACGGCCTCGGCGATGCGCTTGTCGTCCGTGGCCACGCACACCGGGGCGGCGCCGCTCAGGCGTGCGCGCTCGCACACGTGCACCACCATCGGCTTGCCAGCGAGGTCGGCGAGCGGTTTGCCGGGGAAGCGGGTGGAGGCGAAGCGCGCGGGAATGAGGACCGAAAAGCGGGCCGCCGCGCCGCTCACGCGACCTCTTCGGCCGGATCGAGCTTGCGCGCGTCGTCTTCGAGCATCACCGGGATGCCGTCCTTCACCGGATAGGCAAGACGGTCGGCCTTGCACACCAGCTCGGCTTCCGGCTTGCGGTACACGAGCGGCCCCTTGCACAGCGGGCACACCAGGATTTCAAGCAGCCTTGGGTCTATGGCCGAGCTCACCGAGCCTCCTTTGCAGCCACGCGTCGAACGCCGGATCGGGCACCGCGCGCACCGGCAGGATCCAGTGCTGCGGCTTCGCGAAGCGCTTGCATTTTACCGCGTCCTTCTCGGTCATCAGCACCGGCGCCACGTCGCCGAACTCGAGGTCCGCCGCGCGAAACGGATGGTGATCCGGGAACGGGTGCGGCACCGCCTTCACGCCGAGCTGTGCCAGGTGCCGGAAAAAGCGCCCCGGGTCGCCGATGCCGGCCACCGCGTGCACGCGCTCGCCGGCGAAGGATTTCACCGGGCGGCGCTCGCGCGCATCGGTGGCGCGGTGCACTTCCTCGCCCACCAGGCGCATTGCGTACCCCTTCACCTTGTCGGTGCCGTGCGCGATCACTGCGTCCACGCCCCACAGGCGCGTCTTCGGTTCGCGCAGCGGCCCGGCCGGCAGCATGAAGCCGTTGCCGAAACCGCGCGCGTCCACCACCGCGACCTCGATGTCGCGGCGCAGCGCGTAGTGCTGCAGGCCGTCGTCGAGGATCACGACGTCGCAATCCGGATGCGCGTGCCTGAGCGCCGCGACGACCGCGGCGCGCTCGGGCCCGACCCAGACCGGGCAACCGCTGCGTCGCGCCATCAGCACCGGCTCATCGCCGACCTCGGCGGGGTCGGAGGCGAGCGTCACGCCGCGCGGCGCGCGCACGCTGCCGCCGTAGCCGCGCGCGACGATCGCCGGCGACCAGCGCTTCGACTTGAGCAGCTCGGCGACGTGGATCGCGAGCGGCGTCTTGCCGGCGCCGCCGACGGTGAGGTTGCCGATGGCGATCACCGGCACGCCGGCGCGCGCGCTCCGCAGCAGACGCAGCCGGTAGAGCGTGCGCCGCAGGAACACCGCGGCGCGGAACGCGAGGCTCAGCGGCCACAGCAGCCAGCTGACCGGATTCTGCCGGTACCAGAGCGGCGCGAGGAGGCGCGTGGCTAGCGGCTCGTCTGGGTGGTGAAGGTGATGTGCTGCAGGCCGGCGGCGCGCGCGGCCTCCATCACGCGCACCACCGACTGGTGCGTGGCGTTGGCATCCGCGCTCACCACCACCACCGGATCGGTCCGCGCGCCGCTCGCGCGCCGCAGCTCGCCGGCGAGCTGCTCGACGCTGACGAAGGCCACCGGCGTGCGGTTGACGACGTACAGGCCCTGCGCGTTCACCAGCACCGCGACTTCGTTCGCGCGCTCGAGCTGCTTTTCCGCATCGGCGGCGGGCAGGTTGATCTGCAGCTCGGTGTACTTCGAGTACGTGGTGGTGATCATGAGAAAGATGAGGATCACCAGCATGACGTCGATCATCGGCACCAGGTTGATCTCCAGGTGCTCCTTCTCGCGGCCGCGCTGGAAGTTCACCGCCGCCTCAGGCGTTCTCGGCGCGCTCGCCGTGCACGATGTCGATCAGGCGCGCCGCCTGCTGCTCCATGTCGACGACGAAGCCGTCGACCTTGTTCTTGAAGTGGCGGTAGAAGATGAGCGCCGGGATCGCGATGCCGATGCCGAACGCGGTGTTGTAGAGGGCGATGGAGATGCCGTGCGCGAGCTGCTGCGGATTGGTGCCGCTGGGCGACTGCGAGCCGAAGATCTCGATCATGCCGATCACCGTGCCGAAGAGGCCGAGCAGCGGCGAAGCGGTGGCGATGGTGCCCAGCGTGGTGAGAAAGCGCTCCAGCTCGTGCGCCACCGAGCGCCCGGCTTCCTCCACCGCATCCTTCATCACGTAGCGCGAGGCCTTGCGGTTTCTCAGGCCCGCGGCCAGCACTTCGCCCAGCGGCGAGTCCTGGGCGAGCTTGTCGAGGACATCGCCGTTGACGCCCTGGCGCTGGTATACGGCCAGGACCTGCTCGAGCAACGTCGGCGGGATGATCTTGCTGCTGCGCAGCGTCACCGCGCGCTCGATGATCAGCGCCACGGCGATGACCGAGGCCAGCAGCAGGGGCCAGATGGGCCAGCCGGCGGCTTGAATAATGGCGAACAAGTGAGCGCTCCGTGATGTTTGAAATTGTTGTCGGCGCACTTTAGCAAAAACGCGACGCAGGCGTTATCCACATTTCCTGTGGATAAGTGTGTGGATTTTCTTTGGGCAGTGTGCAGCTTCCCTCGCGCGTTGCGCCTCAGGTCTGCGGCGATTAAATTTTCATCAGTTGTTTCCGGTACGGAAACAGCGGCTTACGGAACAGAATCGGTGTCCGTAAGGGATCGTCGCGCGCGCCTTTGACGCGCGGCCGCGCTTGTGCATTAGTGTTGCCGCGTGGACGAGGAAACCAACCGCAATGCCGCCCCCGTGCTGAGCGTCTCGGCGCTGCTGCGCAGCGTGCGCGAGACGCTCGAGAAACGCTTCCCGCTCGCCTGGATCGGCGGCGAGATCTCCAACTTCCGCCCGGCCTCCTCCGGGCACTGGTATTTCACCCTCAAGGACGAGCTGGCGCAGGTGGACTGCGTCATGTTCCGTAGCCGCGCTGCAGCATTGGACTGGGCGCCCGCGGAAGGCATGCGCGTCGAGGCCCGGGCGCTGGTGACGCTGTACGAGCCGCGTGGGCGCTTCCAGCTCAACGTCGAGCACATGCGCCGCGCGGGCCTGGGGCCGCTCTACGAGCGCTTCCTGAAGCTCAAGGCGCAGCTGGAAAAGGAAGGGCTGTTCGATTCGGCCGCCAAGCGCGAGATCCCGCCGTTTCCGAAGACCATCGGTGTCGTTACGTCACGACAGGCCGCCGCGTTGCGCGACGTGTTGACGACCCTGCAACGCCGCAACCCCGCGATTCCAGTGATCGTCTATCCCGTGCCCGTGCAAGGCGAAGGCGCGGCGGCGAAGATCGCGCAGACCCTGGCGCTGGCCAATGCGCGTGCCGAATGCGACGTGTTGCTGCTGGTGCGCGGCGGTGGCTCGATCGAGGATCTGTGGCAGTTCAACGAGGAGGCGGTGGCGCGCGCGATTCGCGCTTCTGCGATACCGGTCGTGGTTGGCGTAGGACACGAGACGGACGTGACGATCGCGGACTTCGCCGCCGACCGGCGCGCGCCAACCCCGACCGCGGCGGCGGAAATGGTGAGCCCGTCGCGCGAAGAACTGCTGCTGCGCGTTGCCGAACTGGCGCAGCGCGCGACGCGCGAAGCGCTGCGGCGCATCGAGTACGCCATGCAGACGGTGGACGCTCTGGCGCGGCGGCTGGTGCATCCGCGCGAGCGGCTGCGGACCTCGCGGCAGTTGCTGGAACAGTTGGCGGCGCGTTTGACTTCGGCGGCTGCGCATCGCTTGGACAATTTTTCCGCGCAGCTCGCCGCGTTGAAAGCCGGGCTGGTGAGCTTGAATCCCAGCGCCGTGCTCGAGCGCGGCTACAGCCTGACGAGGAATGCGGCGGGCGAGGTGCTGGTGGATGCCGGGCGTGTCGCTGAGGGAGAACGCCTGAGGACGACGCTGGCGAAGGGGTGGATCGAGAGCGAGGTTACGAAGAAAGGCCGCTAGGCCCTCCTCGCTCTGCGGGGCCAGCTGCTCGACAAAACACTGCCCGCAGCCTAGATTGACGGCAATGCGGGCAAGTCTCGACGGGGGCGATCATGACGGACCAGGCAGCCGAAAAAACACCGCTGGAGCGATCGCGGGACATCATCAAGCAGTTCAAGGAAATGGTGCACTACTCGGAAGGCAACATCGAGAAGCTGACCGAGATCTGGCTGCTGCTCGACGGCGAGCTGAAGAAGAAGAAGATCGCCAAGAACCTCGAAGACCTGCTCGCCCACCAGAACAAGTTCCACGATGCGCTTGCGGCGCTGGCGAAGGATTTCGAGAAGGAATGCGACGCCCTCGACAAGAAGCCGGCGTCCTGAGCCGCGCCGGCGCGGCAGCCGCGTTAATGTGAAAGGCATTGAAAGCAATGGCGCAAGCGTGACGCAGGTCACGCGCCCTGCAGCCGTGTTAATGCCCCGTTAATTTGCGCTGACTAGCATCCCCGGCCATGACAACCGGGGCACAGCTCGTTCAGACCGAAAGGCGCGCCTCGCGGCCGCGCCCGCAGCCGCCGCAGGCGCGCCTCGTGCCCATGCACGCCACGCACCCCGAGCGACGGGCGTTCGAGGCGTTCATCGCCGAGCGCTTTTGCCGCGCCTACGGCGCGCGCCTCACGCACTTCCTGCCGCACCTGCTCGGCGTGATGGACGGCCTCGCGCGCTGGCAGGCCGCCGCAGGCTACGCCGCCGCCGGCGCGCAGACCCTGTTCCTCGAGCAGTATCTGGACCGGCCCATCGAGCAGGCGCTCGGCGCGGCCGTCGGCCGCCCGCTCGCGCGCGGCAGCATCGTCGAAGTGGGCAACCTCGCCGCCGTCAGCGCCGGCATGGCGCGCGCGCTCATTCCGCAGCTGGCGCGGCACCTGCACCGCATGGGCTACCGCTGGGTGGCGTTCACCGCGACACGCGCGCTGCGCAATTCCTTCCAGCGCCTGGGCCTGACGCCGCTGCCGATCGCGGTGGCCGATCGCACGCGGCTCGCGGACCGCGGCGTGAGCTGGGGCAGCTACTACGACCAGGACCCGGTGGTGGTGGCCGGGAAGATATCGCTGGGGCTGCGCGCCGGGGAGCCGGCGTGACCAGCGGGCACGAAGTCACCGCGGGCGCGCTCGAAGAGCGCATCGCGCACCTCGCGGCGGTGCTCGGCCGTGCGCGCCCGCGCGTGCTCGGCCTGCTGGCCGACAACGGCCCGCACTGGCTCGTCGCCGACCTCGCTGCCGAGCGCGCGAACGTTCCGCTCGTGCCGCTGCCCATGTTCTTCACGCCCGCGCAGATGCAGCACGCGGCCGACGCCAGCGGCATGGATGCGCTTCTCGCCCCGTCGCCGGAAGCGGCCCGCGCGCTCGGCTTCGACTCGAGCGGCGTAGCGGGCCTTTACCGCCGCGACGCCAAGGCTGTCGCGTTGCCGCAAGGCACTGCCAAGATCACCTTCACTTCCGGCACCACCGGCACGCCCAAAGGCGTATGCCTCGGCACGCAGCAACAGGCAGCGCTGGCGCGCGCGCTCGAACAAGCGACGCGCGGGCTGCGCCTCGAGCGCCACCTGTGCCTGTTGCCGCTGCCCGTGCTGCTCGAAAACGTCGCCGGCGCGCGCACGGCGCTCCTCGCCGGCGCCGCGTGCGCCGTGCCGCCGCTCGCTGCGGTCGGCATGAGCGGCGCCACCCGCTTCGATCCCCTCGCCTGCCTGGCGGCGATCGAGCGCGAGCAGGCCGACAGCGTGATCCTCCTGCCGCAGATGCTGCTCGCCCTCGCGCTGGCGCTCGAAGCCGGCGCGCCGCGCCCCGCGCGCCTGCGCTTCGCCGCGGTAGGCGGCGCCAAGGTCGCACCGGCGCTCATCCAGCGTGCGCGCGCTGCCGGGCTGCCCGCCTATGAAGGGTATGGCCTCACCGAATGCGCGTCGGTCGTCGCCCTGAGTCTGCCCGGCGCCGAGTGCCCGGGAAGCGTGGGCAGGCCGCTCGCGCACACCGTGGTGCGCATCGCGCCCGACGGCGAGATCCTCGTCGCGGGAAGCCGCGCGCTCGGCTACCTCGGCGGCGAAGACCTTGCGCGCGGCGCGTGGCTCGCCACCGGCGATCTCGGAAGGCTCGACGGCGACGGCTTTTTGCATGTCGAGGGCAGGCGCAAACACATGCTCATCACTTCGTTCGGCCGCAACGTCGCGCCCGAGTGGCCCGAAGCCGAGCTCACCGCCGGCGGCGCGATCGCCCAGGCCGCAGTGTTCGGCGAAGCCCGGGCGCAGCTCTGCGCGGTGCTCGTGCCGCGCGCCGCGGACGCGAGCGACGCGGCGCTCGGCACCGAGGTGCGGCGCGCCAACGCGCGCCTGCCCGACTACGCGCGCATCGCGCACTGGGCCCGCGCCGACGCGCCCTTCAGCACCGCCAACGGCCTCGCCACCGCGAACGGCCGCGTGCGCCGCGACGCCGTGTGGTCGCGCTACGGCGAGCGCCTCGAGTCCCTTTACGTCAATCCCGCGGAGTCCAGACCCATGCCATTCTTCGAAGAACTGCAGCGCCGCACCGCCGCCGAGCGCGACGCGCTGTTCACAATTCCCGTGATCCAGGATTGCCTTGCCGGCCAGGTCACGCGCGATCAGTACCTCGAGTTCCTGGCGCAGGCCTACCACCACGTGAAGCACACCGTGCCGCTGCTCATGGCCTGCGGCGCGCGCCTGGCCGAGTCGCACGGCTGGCTGCGCAGCGCCATCGCCCACTACATCGCCGAGGAGACCGGCCACGAAGAGTGGATCCTCGCCGATATCGCGGCCGCGGGCGGCGATGCCGATGCCGTGCGCACCAGCGCCCCGGGCGCGGCGGCGGAGCTCATGGTGGCGTACGTCTACGACTACATCGCGCGGCGCAACCCCGTGGGCTTCTTCGGCATGGTGCACGTGCTGGAAGGCACCAGCCAGGCGCTCGCCACCCATGCCGCGCAGGTGATCCGCGGCCGCCTCGGCCTGCCGCCCGAGGCCTTTACCTACCTGAGCTCGCACGGCGCGCTCGACCAGGAGCACGTGCGTTTCTTCGCCGGCCTCATGGACCGGCTCGAGTCGCCGGCCGACCGCGACGCCGTCACGCATGTCGCGCGCGCCGTGTACCGCCTCTACGGCGATGTGTTCCGCGGCCTGCCGCGCGCCGCCGTACGCCAGCGGGAGGCCGCGTGAGCCCGACGCGCCATCACGCCGTGCTCACGGGCGCGACGGGCGGCATCGGCCGCGCCATCGCCCTGCGGCTCGCGCCGCACTGCGCGGCGCTGCTCCTCGTGGGGCGCGACACGGCGAAGCTCGCCCGGCTGCAGCGCGAGATCGAGGCCGCCGGCGGCACGTGCCGCGCCGTGGCGGCCGACCTGACCACGGCGAGCGGGCGCGAGGCCGTGGCGCGCGCCGCCGCCGAGGTGTCCGGCGGCATCGACCTGCTCGTCAACAACGCCGGCGCCGGGGAATTCGCCTGGCTCGCCGACCAGAGCGACGAGGCGCTGGAGCGCGTCGTGCGCCTGAACGTGCTCGCGCCGATGCAACTCACGCGCCGCCTGCTGCCGCTGCTTGCGGCACAGCACGCAGCGCGCATCGTGAACGTCGGCTCGATCTTCGGGCATCTGGGCTATCCGGGCTATGCGGCTTACAGCGCGAGCAAGTTCGCGCTGCGCGGCTTCAGCGAAGCGCTGCGGCGCGAGCTTGCGGACGGCCCGGTGCGCGTGACCTGGTTCGCGCCGCGCTCGACGCGCACCTCGATGAACCGCGACGCCGTCGGCGCGCTCAATGCCGAGCTCGGCGTGTCGATGGACGACCCCGCCGCCGTGGCCGAGGCGTTCCTCGGGCACCTGCGCCGACCCGTGCGCGAGCGTCTGCTCGGCATGCCCGAGGGCCTCTTTGCGCGCCTCAACCAGATCGTGCCCGGGCTCGTGGACCGCGCCCTGCGGCGCCAGCTTCCCGTCATCCGCCGCCATGCGCGCGGCGATACCCCCCCACCTTCCTCCCAAGGAGCTCTGCCATGAATCCGAAACTGAAGACTGTTCTCGCACTTGCCTGCATCGCGCTTGCCGCCGCGCCCCTGGCCCGCGCCGGCGTCGACGACGACGTGCGCACGCTGCAGCGCGAATGGGAGACCATCAAGTACCGCAAGGCCGAGGCGGAGCAGGAGCAGGCCTACCAGGCGCTCATGCAGACCGCCTCGGCCGTGCGCACCAAGTACGCCGATCGCGCCGAGCCCGAGATCTGGTACGGCATCATCGTCGCGAGCTATGCCGGCGCGAAAGGCGGCTTCGGCGCCCTTTCGCTCGCCAAGGACGCCAAGTCGGCGCTCGAGCACGCGCTGCAGCTCAACCCGAAGGCGCTGTCGGGCTCGGCTTACACCAGCCTGGGCTCGCTGTACTACCAGGTGCCGCGCTGGCCGATCGGCTTCGGCGACGACGACAAGGCGCGCGCGCTGCTCGGCCAGGCGCTGGCGCTCAATCCTGACGGTATCGATCCGAACTACTTCCTGGGCGACTACCTGTACCGCCAGCGCGACTTCGACGGCGCGCGCGCCGCGCTGGAGCGCGCGCTCAAGGCGCCCGCGCGTCCCGACCGGCCGCTCGCCGACGAAGGGCGGCGCAAGGAGATCCAGGCGCTGCTCGCCAAGCTGCCCGCGCGCTAGGCGCGCCGCGGGGTATTCTTGCGTTGACATGCGCATCCTGCTGGTCGAAGACGACGAGCTGCTCGGCGCCGGCGTGCGCGATGCGCTCGAGCGCGCGCGCCATGGCGTCGAGTGGCTGACGGACGGCCGCCACGCGCTCGCGGCGCTGCGCCCGGGCGCCTTCGATCTCGTGATCCTCGACCTGGGCCTGCCCGGCATGGACGGGCTGGACGTGCTGCGCAGCCTGCGGGCGGGGGGCGGCGCGACGCCGGTGCTGGTACTCACGGCGCGCGACGCCGCACCGCAGCGCGTCGCCGGCCTCGACGCCGGCGCCGACGACTACCTGGCCAAGCCGTTCGACGTCGACGAGCTTCTCGCCCGCGTGCGCGCGCTGCAGCGCCGCGGCCGCGGCGCCGCCGTCAACGTGATCGAGCACGGGCCGCTCAGGCTCGACCCGGTCGCACTCTCGGTGACCTGCGAGGGCCGCGCCGTAGCCTTGCAGCGACGCGAATTCATGCTGCTGCACAAGCTGCTGGAGAGCCCGGGGCAGGTGCTGTCGCGCGCGCAGCTCGAGGAGTCCGTGTACGGCTGGGAGGGCGGCGTCGAGAGCAATTCGCTCGACGTGCACATCCACCGGCTGCGCCGCAAGCTGTATCCGGACGTCATCCGCACTGTGCGCGGCGTCGGCTACGTGATCGATCCCGCGCCGCAGGCGCGCAGCGCCTGAATGTCCGGCCCGGCGCGCGCCGCGCGCTCGATCTTCGCGCTGCTCATCGCCGGCACCAGCGCCGCGCTGCTCGCCGTGCTCGGCGCCGCCGCGTGGCTGAGCTTCGCCGGCAGCGAGGAAGAGGCGCAGGAGCTGTTCGACGCGCGCCTCGCCACCTCCGCGCGCGTGCTCGAGGCGCTGGTCGCGCGCCAGGTAAAAAGCGCCACCATCGCCGCGCCGATCGTTATCGCGCTGCCCGGCCCACTGGAGAGCGAGAGCCACGACGTGCCGGGCCCGCTCGGCCACTACTACGAAACCAAGATCGCGTTTCAGGTGCGCGACGCGACCGGGCGCCTGCTGGCGCGCTCGGCCTCGGCGCCCGAGGCGCCCTTCGCGCCGCTCGCCGCCGGCTTCGCCACAGGTCCCGTCGCGGGCGAAGACTGGCGCGTGTTCACGCTGCGCGCGGGCGGCACCTGGGTGCAGGTCGCGGAGAAGGATGACGTGCGCGGCGAGCTCGCCGAGAAGCTCGCCTTCGCCGCCGCGGCGCCGCTGCTGGCCGGCATCGTGCTGCTGCTCCTCGTGCTCGGGCTGCTCATCCGCTACGGGCTGGCGCCGCTCTCGGCGCTGGCGCGCCAGGTCGCCGCGCGCCGCCCCGGCTCGGGCGAGCCGTTCGTGCTGGCGCGCACGCCCGCCGAGATCGCGCCGCTCATCGACGCGCTGAATGGCCTGCTCGGCCGCGTGCGCGACGCCCTCGAGCGCGAGCGGCGCTTCACGGCCGATGCGGCGCACGAGCTGCGCACGCCCCTCGCCGCGCTCAAGGTGCACGCGCAGAACGCCGCGCGCGCGACCACCGCGGCCGAGCGCGAGGCATCGTTGCAGCGCATGCTGCAGGGTCTCGAGCGCACCGTGCTGCTCGCCGAGCAGATGCTCGCCTACAGCCGCGCGGCGGCGCCGGGCGCTGCCGCGCGGCTGGAACGCGTGGCGCTGCAGCCGCTCGTGAGCGAGGCCATGGAGGCGGTGCAGGCGCGCGCGCAGGAGCGGCGCATGACGCTCGCGGCAAGCAGCGCGCCCGACGCGCACGCCGTGGAGGTGCGCGGCGATCGCGGCAAGCTGCTGAGCCTCGTCACCAACCTGCTCGACAACGCCGTGCGCTACGGTGCGCAGGGCGGGCGCGTGCAGGTCACCCTGCGCCGTGACCGCGGCGCGGTCGTGCTCGTCGTCGACGACGACGGTCCCGGCATCCCCGCACAGCTGCGCGAGCGCGTCTTCGCCAGCTACTACCGCATTCCGGGTTCTCCCGGGGCGGGGAGCGGGCTCGGCCTCGCCATCGTCAAGGAAATCGCCGAAGCGCACGGCGCGCGCGTCGTCCTGGAAGACGGCCCCGGGGGGCGCGGCACGCGCGCGGTGGTGCGCTTCGAAGGCATGCCGGCCGCTTAGCCCCGAAGTGGTATGGTTGCCGGCGCCATGGCCTCGCCCGCAAGCATCGAATGCAAGTACGACGCCGGCACCTTCGCGCCGGTGATCGACCGCAACCGCTGCGAGGGCAAGGCGAAATGCGTCGAGGTCTGCCCGGTCGGGGTGTTCGCGCTGGGCACCTTGCCCGGCGCGGAGCGCGCCGGCCTCACGCTGCGCGGCAAGCTCAAGGGCATGGCGCACCGCTGGCGGCAGGCGATCCTCGCCGCCCCCGAGGCCTGCGAAGGCTGCGGGCTGTGCGTGAAGGCCTGCCCGGAGGCGGCCATCACGCTCAGCCGCGCCTGAAGGCGCGCGCTAGCGAGCCTTCAGCACGCGCGAGGCCCTGCCCACGTCCTTGCGCTTCACCCAGAACATGGCGCCGTAGCGGCCCTTGCCCGCGACCACCGCCTGCAGCGAAACGACGTTGATCTTCGCCTTGGCCAGCTTGCCGAGGATCTGCGTCAGCGCCCCCGGGCGGTCCTCGCCCTGCGCGAGGAACACTGTCTTTCTCGCCGAGAGCTTGATCTTCGCCTTGCGCGCGGCCTGCGTGAACTTCGCATTGTCCTTCGGAATGAAGTCGACCTGCGCGCCGCCGCTCGCGGGGAAACCCGTGAACGCAAGCAGGTTCACCTTCGCCGATTTCAGCGCGGCGAGCAGCTGCGCGCCGGCGCCGGGACGCTGCGGGACTTTCGCGGAATAGTAGGAAGCTTTACGCACGGCCATGCTGTCCTCCTTCGATGTGGTTTGCGGCCCTATAATTCTGCGCTTCTCATGGGCTACCGGCTATCCAAGATTACGACCCGCACCGGCGATGCCGGCGAAACCGGCCTGGGCGACGGCACGCGCGTGGCGAAGGACAGCGCGCGCATCCAGGCGCTCGGCGACATCGACGAGCTCAATTCCTGCCTCGGGCTGCTGCTGGCGGAGAAGCTCCCTGCCGCCGTCGCGAAAGCGCTGCTGCAGGTGCAGCATGACCTGTTCGACCTGGGCGGCGAAGTGTGCATCCCGGGCCACACGATGATCACCGAGACGCAGGTCACGCGCCTCGAGGCGCTCACCGGGTCGCACAACGCGCACCTGAAGCCGCTGAAGGAGTTCATCCTGCCCGGCGGCACGCGCGCCGCGGCGAGCGCGCACCTCGCGCGCGCCGTGTGCCGGCGCGCCGAGCGCAGCCTGGTCGCGCTCGGCCGCGCCGAGCCGGTGGGCGAGCGCGCGCGCCAGTACCTCAATCGCCTGTCGGACCTGCTCTTCGTCCTCGGCCGCGCCCTGAATCGCGCGGCGCGGCGCGGCGACGTGCTCTGGAAGCACGAAAGAAAGGCAAAATGAGGCCCGTGCGCGCGCCCAAAGTGAAAGCCCTGGTGTTCGACGTCTTCGGCACGGTCGTGGACTGGCGCGGCTCGCTGATTCGCGAAGGGCGCCTGCTCGGCCGCCGCAAGAAGCTGCAGGTGGACTGGGAAGCGTTCGCCGACGCCTGGCGCGCGGGCTACCGCCCGGCGATGGCGCGCGTGCGCTCGGGCGAGCTGCCCTGGACCCGGATCGACGACCTGCACCGCATGATCCTGGACGACTTGCTGCGCCAGTTCGCCATCCGCGGCCTGACCGAGGACGAGATCACCCATCTGAACCACGCCTGGCACCGCCTGAAGCCCTGGCCGGATGCGAAAGCGGGGCTCGGCAAGCTCAAGCGCAAGCATGTCGTCGCGACCCTGTCCAACGGCAATGTCGCGCTGCTGGTCAATATGGCCCGGCACGCGGGACTGCCCTGGGACTGCATCCTCTCGGCCGAAGTGGTGCGCCACTACAAGCCCGATCCCGAGACCTACCTCGGCGCCGCGGACCTGCTCGGCGTGCGCCCGGGCGAGCTGATGATGGTCGCCGCGCACAAGGACGATTTGCACGCCGCACGCGCCTGCGGGCTGCGGACCGCCTTCGTGACGCGCGCGCGCGAGTACGGACCGGCCATGAACGTGGACGTGTCGCGCGACCCGGCATTCGACGTGCACGCGCGCGATTTCAACGACCTCGCCCGGCAGCTCGCGCGCTGATGGCCGCAAAGAAGCAGCCCGCGCCGCGCCACCGCCTTCTGATCGTCGACGACGAGGAGTCGGTGCGGCTGCTGATGGCGCGCTATGCCACGAAGGCCCTGAAAGCCGAGGTGCAGCTCGCCGGCACCTGCGAGCAGGCACTAATGCTCGCGCACAACTACGCCTACGACGCCATTCTGCTCGACTTGATGATGCCGGGGATCGGCGGCTATGAAGTGCTGAAGGAGATCCGCGCCGGCTCGGCCAACACGGCGACCCCGATCCTCATCATCTCGGCGCTGGAAGACATGACGACCAACGACCGCTGCCTCGCCGCGGGGGCGAGCGGCTTTCTCGTCAAGCCGGTCGACCAGCGCGCGCTGGAGATCGCGGTGACCTCGCTGCTCGCGGGGCGCGGCAAGCCGAAAACGAACTAGGAGGACGCATGGCGCAGATCCGGATCGGCAACGTCGAGGCGCTGGGCAAACCGCTCGGGCAGTACTCGCACCTCGCCCGGGTGAAGAACGCCGCGGAAACCCTCTACATCGCCGGCATGCTCGCGCCGGGAGACGACTTCGACGCGCAGTGCACGGGCGTATTCAGGCAGATCGAGGCGGCGCTCAAGTCGGCGGACGCGGGCTGGGGCAACGTCGTGCAGTTCACCACCTACCTGGTGCACTCGCAGGACATCCCGAAGTTCATGGCCTGGCGGCTGCGCGAGTTCCCGAAGCTCTTCCCCGACGGCAAGTACCCGCCCAACACCCTGCTCATCGTCGATCGCCTCGTCCAGGAGCCGTTCCTGGTCGAGGTGCAGACCGTAGCGGCGCTCTAGGTTTCCTCGACGAAGACTTCTTCGCGCTTCTTGCGGATGTTGGGCAGCGCGATGATCACCAGTAGCGCGAGCGCCGCCAGCAGGAAGGAGAACGAAATCGGCTTGTTCACCGGGTCGAAGAACACGGTCGGGTCGCCACGCGACAGCAGCATCGCGCGGCGCAGGTTCTCCTCCATCAGCGGCCCGAGGATGAAGCCGAGGATCATCGGCGCCGGCTCGCACTCGAGCTTGACGCAGATGTAGCCGAACACCCCGAACACCGACATGATCAGGCAGTCCCAGGGATTGTTGGAGAGGCTGAACACGCCCACGTTCATGAAGATCAGGATGGCGGGGAACAGGAACCGGTAGGGCACCTGCAGCAGCTTGATCCAGATGCCGATGAGCGGCAGGTTGAGGACGACGAGCATGGCGTTGCCGAGCCACATCGAGGCGATCAGGCCCCAGAACAGCTCCGGCTTGTCGGTCATCACCTGCGGGCCCGGCGCGATGCCCTGGATCATGAGCGCGCCGATCATCAGCGCCATCACCGCGTTGCCGGGGATGCCGAGCGTGAGCATCGGGATGAAGGACGTCTGCGCGCCGGCGTTGTTGGCCGATTCCGGCCCGGCAACGCCTTCGATCGCGCCCTTGCCGAACTGCTCGGGGTGCTTCGAGACCTTCTTTTCCACCGTGTAGGACGCGAACGACGAGAGCAGCGCGCCGCCGCCCGGCAGGATGCCGAGGAAGGAACCGAGCGCGGTGCCGCGCAGGATCGGCGCCCACGAGCGCTTCAGGTCCTCCTTGGTCGGGAAGAGGTGCGTCACCTTGCCGACGAACACTTCGCGCTTCGAGCGCTGCTCGAGGTTGGCGACGATCTCGGTGACGCCGAACATCCCCATCGCCACGATGACGAAGCCGATGCCGTCGGCGAGCTCCGGGACGCCGAAGGTGAAGCGCAGCACGCCCGAATTGACGTCGGTGCCCGCGAGGCCGAGCAAGAGGCCCAGCACCACCATGGCGATCGCCTTGACGAGCGAGCCGTGCGCGAGCACCGTCGCCGCCACGAGGCCCAGCACCATGAGCGAGAAGTACTCCGCCGGCCCGAACTTCAGCGCCACTTCAGCCAGCGGCGGCGCCGCGGTGGCGATCACCAGCGTCGCGATGCAGCCGGCGACGAACGAGCCGATGGCCGAGATGGCGAGCGCCGGCCCGGCGCGCCCCTGGCGCGCCATCTGGTGGCCGTCGAGCACCGTCACCACCGAGGCCGCCTCGCCCGGCAGGTTGACGAGGATCGCGGTGGTCGAGCCGCCGTACTGCGAGCCGTAGTAGATGCCCGAGAGCATGATGAGCGCCGCGATCGGGTCCAGGTTGAAGGTGATCGGCAGCAGCATGGCGATGGTCGGCACCGGGCCGATGCCGGGCAGCACGCCGATCAGCGTCCCGAGCAGCACGCCGATGAGGCAGTACAGGACGTTCTGCCAGGAGAACGCGACCTGCGCGCCGAGGATCAGGTTGTCGAGGACATCCATCGCGCTAGCGGATCGGGCAGTTCTCGACGAACGACGGGCACATCGGGAACGGCAGCGTGAGGCCCTTCACGAACACGAGGTACGAGAAGATCACCAGCACCAGCGCGACGATCAGCACTTCCTTCCACTTGAACTCGTTGCCGGCCATGGCGCCGATGATCACGGCGGCGGCGGTGGCGACGGCGAGGCCGCCCGGCTGCATCAGGTAGCCGTAGGCAAGCACGGACACGCAGACGAAGATGAGCGGCTTGAAGTGGAACGCCTCGACCTTCGGGCCGCTGAACGCCATCGACTGCAGCAGCACGCCGACGCCGAGCAGGACCAGCAGGCCGCCAAGCACCGCGGGGAAGTATCCGGGGCCCATGCGCACCGCCGAGCCCATCTGGTAGTGCGCGAAGGACCAGGCCACGAAGAACAGGCCGAAACCGGTAAACATGGCGCCGGCCCAGAAGTCCCTGGGACTCTTGATTCTCACCGGATTGCGCTCCCCCCGAGGTGGCGCGGGCAAGTGTAGCATGCACCGCGTGTCGCTTTTTCGCGCGCTTCTCGTCGTTTTCGCCGCGCTCGGCGCCGCGTGCGGCGATGCGCCGAAGCTCGCGCCGCTCGCGCCCCACGCCGTGGTGCTCGCCTTCGGCGACAGCATCACCTACGGCACCGGCGCGAGCGAAGCCGACAGCTACCCGGCGCAACTGGAGCGCCTCATCGGGCGCAAGGTGGTGCGCGCAGGCGTGCCCGGCGAAGTGAGCGCGCGCGCGCTGGCGCGCCTGCCCGGCGCGCTCGAAGAGCACCAGCCGCAGCTGCTCGTGCTGTGCATCGGCGGCAACGATTTCCTGCGCAATCTCGGCATGGCGCAGGCCGCGGCCAACGTGCAGACCATGGTGTCGATGGCGCGCCAGCGCGGCATCGACGTGCTGCTCATCGGCACGCCGGAGAAAGGGATCCTGGTGACGCCGCCCGCGTTCTACGCCGAGATCGCCGAGCAGCTGCGCATCCCGTACGAGGGCAGCGTGATCGGCGAGATCCTGCGCAATTCCGAGCTCAAGTCCGACGCCATCCACCCCAACGCGCGCGGCTACCGCCTGATCGCCGAGCGCGTGGCGGCGCTGCTCAGGAAATCCGGCGCGCTCTGAAGTCGATGTCGCCGTAGTAGGTCTCGGCGCGCGCGCCCGTGTTGTCGGTGTCGGTGGACACGACCACGCCGCTGACCGGCGGCGGCTCGGCGCCGAAGGCGCGCCGGTAGTCGGCGGCGATGTCGCGCGCGTAGCTGCGCCACTGCCCCAGCGCGTCCGCACCGCTTTCCACCACGATCATCTGCACGCGGCCGGTATAGGCGTTCGGCGCGACGGTGCCCACGCTCGCGCGCGTCGCCCACACGTAGCACAGCGCCGCGGACGGCACGTCCTTGCCGTAGATGATGCGCGCCAGCGTCACCCCGAAGCGCTCGCCGAACGGCAGCGCCGCGAGCGGCAGGTCGAAGGTCACGTAGAGCCGCGCGGCGTAGTCGTCGCCCGCCTTCGTGCGCAGGTCGCCCTTTTCGGGCAGCCGCGTCGCCTTCCAGCGCCACGCAAGCGTGGGCTGGGCCGCCGGGTCCACGCGCAGGTCGCGGATGATGCCGGCCGTGGAAGCCTCGGCGCGCGCGCGCAGCACGGTGCGCCCCTCGTCCGTCACGAGCGTGTACTCGGTGCGCCGCGATTGTCCCTCGAAAGCGTACGCGCGGAATTCCGGCGGCAGCGGCGCACCCGCGCGCAGGTCCGAAAAGCGCATCGCGGCGACGCCGTCCTGCGCCCGCAGGCGCGGGGCCAGCAGCGCGGCCGCCCCCGCGGCGAGAAAGCGGCGCCGCCTCACAAGCGCAGCCCCCGCAGCCGCGTCACGTCCTCGGGCCGGTCCACGTCCCATACCTCGGGCAGCTCGCGCCAGCGCCAGCCGAGCGCGGCAAGGCGCGCCCGCGTCTGCGCCATGACCCGCGGCCCGCCCCACTCGATGTCCTGGAACAGGCGCGGCGAGACGCGCCGCAGCGCAACGAGCGCGTAGCCGCCGTCCTCGGCGGGCGCGAACACCGCGTCGGCGCCGCCCGCCAGCCAGCGCGCCGCGCGACGCAGCTGCGCGGGGCGCAGCGCCGGGGCATCGGCGCCCATGAGGATGACGCGCGGCGCACGGCGCAGGGCGTGCGCGACGGCGTGGCGCATGCGCGCGCCAAGGTCGGCGCCGCGCTGGCGGCGCGAGGACCAGAGCATCACCTCGCCCAGGCGGGCCGCGCGCGCCGTAACCAGCGCGCGCTCGACGAGCCGTGCATGGAGGCGCGCGGCTCCGAGCGCGCCGAGCAGCGGGATGAGGCGCGTCTTCGCGCGCCCGGGGCGCGCCGCGCGCGCGAACACCAGCACGCTAGTTCGAGTATCGGCGCGCCAGCTCATCGGGATCGGCGCCGCGCCAGTATTCGTAGCGCAGCCGCCACATGAGGAGCACCGTGCGCGCGACGCCGCGCCGCTCCCAGCGCCGCGCCGAGGTGAGCACGCGCGCCGTGAGGCAGGCCGGCGGCGACACCTGCTTCATCGCGCGGCTGAAGGCGATGTCTTCCATCAGCGCGATGGGCGCAAAACCGGGAAAGGCGTCGCGCCGCACGAAGATCGCCTGGTCGCCCGTGGCGATGCCGGAGAGGCGCGAGCGGCGATTGATGAAGAAGGCGATCACGGCGAGGCGCGGATCGTCGGAGTCGATAGCCACGTCGAAGCGGCCCCAGGCATGCCCCCGCAGCGCCTCGCCCACCAGCCGGTCCGCCTCCGGCGGCAGGCGGGTGTCGGCATGCAGGAAGAGCAGCGCGTCGCCGCTCGCGGCCGCGGCGCCCTTGTTCATCTGCGCCGCGCGCCCGCGCGGCGCGTCGATCACCCGGTCGGCGAGCGGCGCGGCGAGCCGCGCCGTGGCATCGCTGCTGCCGCCGTCCACGACGATGACCTCGTGTCCCCGCGCGCGCAGCGGCGCGAGCGCGCCGAGGCAGCGCTCGATCTCGGCCGCTTCGTTCAGCGCCGGGACGACGACCGTAAGTCGTTGAGCGACCAATCGTAGTCGAGGAAGTCGATCGGCACCGGCCCGCCCGGGTAGCCGAGCGCCTGCGCGTAGCGCGCGAAGTACTTCTCGCGCGGCTCGAAGTCCTCCTTGAACCAGTCGAAGATCTTCGAGACTTCCAGCCGCCCGTCGCGGAAGCGGTTGCGCGAGCGGTCGGAGAGAAAGCGCAGCGCCTGCTCGTCAAGCTGCGCCTCGAGCCGCCCGGCGGCGTACGCCTCCTCGCGCAGCATCGGGCAGCCGATCGAGGCGCAGTTCACCGCGTAGTGCACGCGCGGGTCGTCGTAGGCGCCGGGCTTTCTGAGCGTGCCGTGCTCGATGCCGTCGAGCGTCATCGGCGCGCCGAGCAGCGTGAAGAAATCGTCCTTGAACGGATTGCCGAAGATCTTGCCGAAGTCCCAGATGGAAGCGATGTCGGGCCAGCGCGTGAGGATCTTCTCCACGGTGAAGGCGTTGTAGGCGTTGATGAGGAACGCCTTCCTCTCGTTTTTCGCCCAGGCGTCGAACTCGGCCCGGGTCACCCGGCTCAGGCCGTCCAGATAGCTCTTGAGCGCCGCCCGGTCGCGCGCCATGCCCGCGTAATCGACCTGCGACGCATGCTTTCCGGGGAGCACCGTGACGTGCTTCTGCACCAGGGCGTTCCACGCCGCGTGCTCGAACGCCTGCGCCGGCGTCGCCGCGCAGGCGAGCGCGACGAGGATCAGCCGCGCATCCACGCGTGGAACCTCTCGACGTAGCCCAGCAGCCTCTGCGGCGCGTGCGCGCGCTTCCACACGCCGGCGGCGAACTTGTTGGCCTCAGCGAGCGTGGGATAGATGTGGATCGTGCCCAGGATCTTGTTCAGGCCGATGCCGTGCTTCATGGCGGCGACATACTCGGCGATCAGGTCGCCGGCGTGCTCGCCGGCGATGGTGACGCCGAGGATGCGGTCCTTGCCCGGGACGGTCAGCACCTTGACCACCCCGTGGGCCTCCTCGTCGGCGATCGCGCGATCCAGGTCATCGATGCCGTAGACCGTCACCTCGTGGGGAATGTTCCGCTCCTTCGCCTCGGTCTCGTTCAGGCCGACTCGCGCCACCTCGGGATCGGTGAAAGTGGCCCAGGGGATCACCGAATAGTCGGCACGGAACTTCTTCACCGAGCCGAAGAGCGCGTTCACCGCCGCGTACCAGGCCTGGTGCGAGCCCGTATGGGTGAACTGGTACGGGCCGGCGACGTCGCCGGCGGCATAGATGTTCGGGTAGACGGTCTGCAGGAACTCGTTGGTCTCCACGGTGCGCGCCTTGGTCACCGGGATGCCGAGCTCTTCCAGGCCATAGCCCACGGTGTTGGCCAGGCGCCCCACCGCCACCAGCAGCGCGTCGAACTCGATCGCGAGGTCCTTGCCCTGGTGCTCGCAGATCAGCACCTTGCGGCCGTCCTCGACGCGGAACTCCTTGGCCTTGTGCCCGACGCGCACGTCCACGCCCTCTGCACGAAAGCGCGCCTCGACCAGCGCCGCGATCTCCGGGTCCTCGCGGATCAGCAGGCGCGGCAGCATCTCCACCTGCGTCACCTGCGCGCCGAGGCGCTGGAACGCCTGCGCCAGCTCGCTGCCGATGGGCCCGCCGCCGAGCACCACCAGGCGCCGCGGCAGCTCGCGCAGTTCCCAGACCGTGTCGCTGGTGTAGTAGCCGGTCTGCTCGATGCCCGGGATCGGCGGCACGAACGGCCGCGCGCCCGCGGCGATGATGATGGAGCGCGTGGTCAGCACCTTGGTCGACCCGTCGTTGCATTTGATTTCCACGATCCAAGGGGAAGCGATTCTTGCTTCCCCTTGGACACATTCGACTCCGAGCCCTTCGAAGCGCTCAACCGAATCGTGCGGTTCAATCGTCTTGATAACCCGCTGCACCCGCTCCATCACGTCGGCGAAATCGAACTGAGCGCCCGCGCTCTTCAGCCCGTACTCCTTGGCACGACGGATGGTGGACAGTACGCGCGCCGTCTTGATCAGCGCCTTCGAGGGCACGCAGCCGGTGTTCAGGCAGTCCCCGCCCATCTTGTGCTTTTCCACCAGCGTCACTTTCGCCTTCACCGCCGCGGCGATGAGCGCCGACACCAGGCCCGAGGAGCCCGCGCCGATCACCACCATGTTGCGGTCGAACTGCCTGGGCTTCTGCTCGGCCCAGCGCGCATAGACGCGGCGCGCCTTGAGCTTCTCGAGCGTCTTCTTGGCCGCGAGCGGGAACAGGCCGAGGACGGTGAAAGCCGCAATCAGACCGCCCGAGAGCCGGAACTCCGCGAGCTGCGTGCCGGCGTACACGTAGACGAGGGTGCCGGCGAGCATGCCGACCTGGCTGACCCAGTAGAACGTCCACGTGCGAATGGGCGTCAGGCCCATGACGAGGTTGATGACGAAGAACGGGAACGCAGGCACCAGCCGCAGCGCGAACAGGTAGAACGCGCCCTCGCGCGCCACGCCGTCGTTGATCGGCTTGAGCTTGTCGCCGAAGCGCCCCTGCACCCAGTCGCGCAGCAGGAAGCGCGAGACGACGAAGGCGAGCGTCGCGCCCAGGGAAGAGGCGAAGGATACGATCACCGTGCCCCACAGCAGCCCGAACACCGCGCCGCCGAACAGCGTCAGCACCGCGGCGCCAGGCAGCGACAGCCCCGTCACCGCCACGTAGACGGCAAAGTAGGCGAGCGCCGTCTGCCAGGGGTGCGTCTGGAAAACCTGCTGCGCCGCGTTTTGCTGCGCGCGCAGCTGCTCGAGCGTCAGGTAGCGGTGCCCGCCGAAGGCGAAGAACGCGCCCACCACGACGACGATCACGGCGATGACGACGAGGCGAGTTCGGTTCACGCGTGCTTGGTCGCGCCGGGGCCCGCGCGGCTTACATCAACCCTGGGGCATGCTGTCCCTGCTCGTCGAGCAGCTGCATGAGCCGGTCGCTGGTGGCGCGCAGGCGCTGCGACAGCATCAGCACCAGCTCCATGAGGATCTTTGCGCCGAGCAGGGGCTGCTCGATGATGATGCGCGCCAGGCTTTCGCGGTCGAGGACCGCGACCAGCACTTCGTCGATGGCCACGCAGGTGGCGAAGCGCGGCTCGCCGTCGATCATCGACATCTCGCCCAGCGCATGGCCGGGCTCGACCACCGCGATGCGCTGCGGCGTGTTGTAGCGGTCGCGCTTGCGCACTTCGACGCGGCCCTGGATGACGATGAGCATGAAGTCGCCGCCGTCGCCCTCGCGGATGATCTCCACGGCGTCGAGCGCGCGATACACCTCCATGAAGTGCGCCAGCAGGTTCACTTCCGCCGGCGTGAAGTTCTCCAGCAGCGGGCACTTCGGGATCAGCAGATAGATCTGGCCGGCGAAGCGCGCGGCGTCGCCGAGATTCTCGAGGTGGGCCAGCTGTTGGGGTCGTTCGGCCATGGGGGCGCGCTTCGGCGGGTCATTCTAACGGATCAGCCACGCCACCGTGGCCACCCAGCCGAGCGCCGCTGCGGCGAGCAGCGGGTCGCGCAGCAGCTCCTGCGCCGGGTCGCCGCCCCCGCCGCGATAGTGCAGGCGAAAGAGGTAGCGGAAGGTGCCGAGCAACACCCAGGGCAAGGACCAGATGAGGCGCTTGGTGCCGTGCAGCGCGACCGTGGTCTCGGCGATGGTGTAGAGCGCGTAGGTGATCATCATGCCGAGCGCGCAGGCGAACACCGCGCGGTCGAGGAACCCGAGCGTGTAGTCCTCGAGCACGGCGCGGTGCTGGCCGGCGTCGTCGGCGAGGCGATCGAGCTCGGCGCGGCGCTTGGCGAAGCCCAGAAACAGCGTCAGCAGGAAGCCGCAGGCGAGCAGCCAGCGCGAGGGCTCGATGCCGATGCCCCAGGTGCCGGCGAGGATGCGCAGCATGAAGCCCGCGGCGATGATGAACACGTCGAGCACCGCGACGTGCTTCAGGCCCAGGCTGTAGGCGGCGTTGAGCGCCACATAGCCGGCGATGATTGCCGCCACGCGCGCGTCGGCCGCGAGCGCGAGGCCGAGCGCCAGCGCCGCGAGCAGCGCGCCGATGCGCTGCGCGGCGCGCGGCGTGATCGCGCCGCGCGCCACCGGCCGCCGCCGCTTCCCCGGGTGCTCGCGATCGCGCGCCGCGTCGTACGCGTCATTGAACGCGTACACGGCGCTCGAGGCGAGGCAGAAGGCGAGCGTGGCGCCGAGCGCCGCGGCGACGAGGGCCGGGTCGCCCCAGGCGTGGCCGAAGAGCAGCCCCGCCAGCACGAAGCCGTTCTTCACCCAGTGGTGCGGGCGCAGCAGCTGCAGGACGTCGCGCGCGCTCACCGCGGCCGCCCGAAGCCGTAGCGCTCGAAGAAGTAGCAGCCGCCGACCGGCAGCCAGGTCGGAATGCGGTACCAGCGCTCGTTCACCGGCGCCAGCACCCGCTCCCGGTAGGCGGCGTAGTCGAAGCCGCGCCCGAGCACCGCGTAGTGCGTCGCGCCGCGTGCCTCGATTGGTCGCGCCTCGACCTCGCGAAAGTACGGCCGGTAGTGCGCCAGGTCGGGCGGGTCGCGCCGGAAGATGAGCAGGTCGCGCCCGTCGAACCGGCGCCAGTCGGTGAGGATGTCGTCGTGGCGCGCGTGCGAGGAGCCGGCGCCGAACACCGGCACGGAGCGCCGCGTGTGGTACGCGAGGAGCGCGGCGAGCGAGTAGCCTTCGGTGGCGAGCCGATAGCGCGCGAGCTGCGGCCCTAGCGGCGCAAGCACCGCGGCGGGGTCGAACTGCAGGACGAGCCGCTGGTACAGGCGCATGTCCTTCCAGATCTCGAGCGGCGGCAGCGCGAGCGCGATGAACGCGGCAACGTGCAGCACGGCGAGCGCGCCGAACCAGCGCAGCGTGACCACCAGCGCGCGTCGCTCCAGCACGAGCGCGAGCGTGAGGACCAGCGCCGGCATGAAGGCGAGCAGCCAGTGCAGGCCGATGCGCCTCACCGGCGAGATCAACGCGAACACGACGAGCGGTACGAGCCAGGCGGCGGCGAGCACGCCGACCTCGGCACGTGGCAGCGCCGCGCGCAGGCGCGCCCTCCCCTGCCACGCGTACCACAGAAGCGGCGCGGCGAGATAGGCGAGCGACAGCGCGTAGAGCGCGGGCGTGGTCCAGGAAAGCCCCGCGTCGTCGTGGCGGTTGATGGCGTTGAACATCACGTTGCACCAGCACGCCTGCCAGTTCCAGTAGAGGTTGACGAGGCCCGCGGGCAGCGCGCCGAGGAAAGCCGCCGCGAATGCCCCGGGCCGCCGCGCCGCCAGCGCCCACACCAGATAGCCGAGCCCGAGGAGCACGGCGAAATACTTGGACAGGAACGCGAAGCCGAGCAGCACGCCGGCGAGGAGGAAGCGCTGCCGGGCGAATGCAAGCAGGGAGGCCACCGAGAAGAAAGCGAGGGGCGTGT
>JAOUGZ010000709.1 GCA_029865405.1 Betaproteobacteria bacterium | reverse complement strand
GCTGCCCGTGAAGCTCAAGGTGCACGACTCGGTGTTCGTGCCGCTTGCCAAGTGGGCCATGCTGATGGCCGGCAACTACCGCTGCATCACCCCTCAGGGCATGCGCTCCATCAAGGACGCCGTACACACCGACATCGAAGCATCGCGCGCGGTCTTCAACTGGGTCGTCGACCTGTGCAAGCGGATTGGCGCCGACGCGAAGGATCTGGTGCCGTTCGAGAAGTACGCGGCGGCCGCCAACGGCCTCACCGGCCCGTCCTCGGCCGCGCGCGCGCTGTACGGCGGCGCGCCCTACATCGAGCGCGTCGATCGCCTGGTGCAGGCAATCGCGAAGCAAAAGGGCATGCGCTCGCCGGTGCTCGACGAGGTCGTGGCGCTGGTGGACGCGCAACTGGAGGTGAACCGCAAGGCGAAGAAGTAAGCTCGTCGCGGGTTTTGCCTTTCAAATACATCTCGCCTTTTCCGGCCGGGTAAATCTTCCGGCCGGAAAAGGCGAGACCATAGAAAACCGAACGCAGGCTTCTACTTTTCTCCATCGGCATCACCTTCGATGCCCAACTCCTGGATCTTGCGCGTGATCGTGTTGCGGCCCATGCCGAGAAGGTTGGCCGCCTCGATGCGCCGCCCGCCGCTGCGCGCGAGCGCGCGCTGAATCAGGCTGCGCTCGAATTGCCGGCTGAGCGCGTCCAGGATTCCCGTCTCGCCGCGCGCCAGGCGCCGCTCCGCCTCCTGCTCGAGCGCGCCCACCCAGTCGCTCGTCGCGCCGGCCGCGGCCGGATCGCGGAATTCCACGGGCAGGTCGCCGACCTCCACCACCTGCCCGGGGGCCATCACCGTGAGCCAGTGGCACAGATTCTCGAGCTGGCGCACGTTGCCGGGGAAATCCATGCGGGCGAGGTGCTCGACCGTGGCGTCCGCGAGCCGCTTCGCTTCCACCCCGAGCTGCAGCGCGCTGCTTGCGAGGAAGTGGCGCGCGAGCAGCGGCACGTCTTCGCGCCGCTCCCTGAGCGACGGCAGCCGCATGCGGATGACGTTGAGCCGGTGATACAGATCCTCGCGGAACGTGCCCTCGCGCACGCGGCTCTCGAGATCCTGGTGCGTGGCGGCGATCACGCGCACGTTGGTCCGGATCGGCTGGTGCCCGCCAACGCGGTAGAAGCTGCTCTCCGAGAGCACCCGCAGCAACCGCGTCTGCAGCTCCGCCGGCATGTCGCCGATCTCGTCGAGGAACAGCGTGCCGCCCTCGGCCTGCTCGAAGCGGCCGCGGCGCTGCGCCTGGGCGCCCGTGAACGCGCCGCGCTCGTGGCCGAAGAGCTCCGACTCGAGCAGGTCCCTGGGCATGGCGGCGGTATTGATGGCGACGAACGGGCGCGACGCGCGCGCACTGTGCCGGTGCAGCGCCCGCGCCACCAGTTCCTTGCCGGAGCCCGACTCGCCGGTGAGGAGCACCGTCGCGCTCGACTGCGACAGCCGGCCGATGGCGCGGAACACCTCCTGCATCGCCTGCGCCTGGCCGAGGATCTCCGGCGCCTCGGCGAGCGGCTCCGCGGCGGCGGCGCCGCGCCGGCTTTCGTCGAGCGCGCGGCGGATCAGCTCGACCGCCTGATCGACGTCGAAGGGCTTGGGCAGGTATTCGAACGCGCCGCCCTGGAAGGCCGCCACCGCCGACTCGAGGTCGGAATATGCGGTCATCACGATCACGGGCACCGCCGGATGCTGCCGCTTCACCGCGTGCAGGAGTTCCAGTCCCGAAGGTCCGGGCATGCGGATGTCGGACACCAGCACCTGCGGCGCGCCGTCGCCCAGTGCATCGAGCGCCTCCTGCGCCGAGGCGAAGGTGCTGAAGGCGATACCCTCGCGCCCGAGGGCCTTTTCGAACACCCAGCGGATGGAGCGGTCGTCGTCGACGATCCAGACCGGTTTCATGCCAGCGGCAGCACAATCCTGAAAATCGTGCGGCCGGGGCGACTGTCGCACTCGATGACGCCCCGGTGGTAGTGGACAAAGGTTTGCGCGAGCGATAAGCCCAGGCCGCTGCCGCCGTCCCGCCCCGACACCAGGGGGTTGAATATCCTGTCCCGGATGTCCTCTGGGACGCCGGGTCCGTCGTCAACCACTTGCAATTCTAGTG
>JAOUGZ010000708.1 GCA_029865405.1 Betaproteobacteria bacterium | reverse complement strand
AGGGCAGCCGCGGCGCGTTTGATCCTGATCATGGCATCGTCCCCTTGGGGCGCTAGCCTCCGGGTATCTCCATAGGAGGAGCCCATGGCAGATCCGCATCCCATCGTATCGTATTCAAAGCGCGCGAAATTTGACGACGTTCGCGACGACCTGAAACTCGCCATCGAAGGCAAGGGGCTGGTCATCGACTATCACTCGTTCGTGGGCCGCATGCTCGAGCGCACCGGCCAGGACGTGGGCGCGGCGAAGAAGCTCTACGCCGACGCGCAGGCCTTCGTCTTTTGCAGCGCGGTACTGTCGCGCAAGACGATGGAGGCAGATCCCGCGAACGCGGTGTTCTGCCCGTACAGCATCATGGTCTATGCGACGGCGCAGGATCCCGGCACGGTGCACGTGGCGTACCGGCGGCCCTGGCGGCCGGACGGCTCGGCCGCTTCGAAGGCGGCGCTGAAGGCCGTCGAGGCGCTCCTCGACGGCCTCGCGCGCGAGGCCGCCGGCATGCGCTAGGCCCGGCTCACGGCCTGATGTAGCTCCACCCCTCGCGCTGGCGCTTCATGAGGTGCACCACCCCGGCGTCGACGTAGGAGATGCCGGCATACATGTCGGCCCTGGTGGTCTTGGTGTTGCGCATGGTGTTCTCGCAGGCCATCAGCCCGACGCTGTTGTCGAGCGCTTGGGCGAGGCGGCCGGCGACCTTGGAGTCTGCCTTCAGCATGTTCAGGCCCGGGCCGTAGGCGACGATCTCGACCTCGACCTTGTCCTTGCCCAGATCCTCCTGGACGTTGCGCGCGTTGTTCAGGGCGAGGTTCCATTTCGCGGGGTCGTTGTCGCTCACCTGGAGCACGAGACGGTGTTTGGTGCCGTCGGCGTGGGACGCGATGGGCGCCAGGATGGCCGCGGCGGCGAGCAGCAGAGTGGCGAAGACAGTGGTGGTTCTCATGGATTCCTCCTCTCCAAAAGACCCATGATGACGAACTCGCGCCGCCGACCGGAACGAATGTGCTTATGGCGTGATCAAGGCACGAGCAGATCGGCGGCCTCGCCGAGCGTCGCCACGACGCCGTCGGCGTCCATGCTGCGCACGTCGCGGCCTTCGCTATAGCCGTAAGTGACGAGCAGCACGCGGCAGCCCGCGGCGCGCGCGCCCTTGGCGTCGTTCGCCGAATCGCCGATCACCACCGTGTCCGCGGGTAGCACGTCGAGCAGCTTGCACGCATGCAGGAACGGCTTCGCGTCGGGCTTGCGTGCGCCCACCTCGTCGCTCGAGACCACGGCGTCGAGGAGCGCTGCGAGCCCGGTCTTCTCCAGGAGCGGCGCGGTGAACGCGCTCGCCTTGTTGGTGACGCAGGCGAGCCTGAGGCCCGCCGCGCGCATCCTCTCCAGCGCCTCGACGACGCCCGGGTAGAGGCGGCTCGCGCGGCCGTTCAGCCGCGCGTAGTGGCCGCCGAAGCTGATCAGGGCGGGCTCCAGCTCGCAGGTCAGGGGCCGTCCGGCGGCGACGAGGCTCTTTTCGACGAGGTGCGGAATGCCGCGGCCGATCAAGTCGCGCACCACGTGCTCGGGCAGGGGGTCGAGCCCCTGCCCGTCGAGCATGGCGTTGACCGCCGCGGCGAGATCCGGCGCGGTGTCGAGGAGCGTGCCGTCCAAATCGAGGAGGACGGCTTTGGTCGTCGCGCCTAGAACTTCTTTCCCCAGGAGATGCCGATCGAGTCCTCGGCAAGCGAGATGGTCTCGGTGGCGCCGCCGGTGGGGAAGTTGGGGTTGTTGGAGGGACCGGTCACCGAGTTCTTGAACGCGTGCATGTACGCCATGGTGATCTCCGAGCCGCCCCCGAGCGCGTAGGTGAAGCCGAGCGTCAGGTGATCCTCGACCACGCCGGGCGCGAGGATGTTGAAGGTCACGTCGTTGGCGCTGATCGGATTGTCGGTGAGGTTGTAGCCCGCGCGCAGCAGCAGCTGGCTGCTCCACTGGTACTCCACGCCGAGCTTGATCACGTTCACGTCTTCCCAGCCGAAGCCGATGCTGCCGCTGCCCGCGCCGAGCAGGCCCGCGCCGGCGCCCGGGATCTTGCTCGAATTGCCCACGGAGGCGACCTTGCTGTAGTTGATGCGCTTGTAGTCGGCGGAGAGGGTC
>JAOUGZ010000707.1 GCA_029865405.1 Betaproteobacteria bacterium | reverse complement strand
ACCAAGGCGATGGTGAAGTTCGAGGAGCTGGTGAAGAAGTACTACGGCAAGCCGGTGAACTTCGTGCTGCACAAGAACTCCGAGCTCGGCCTGGAGAAGCAGTACTTCGAGTACATGGCGCAGGGCAAGGCGGTCGACTACGCCGTGGTGTCGCCGGCGCACATGTCCACGTTCTCCAAGGCGGCGCCGTTCATCGACGCGCCGTTCCTGTTCCGCGACCTCGGCCACTGGAACAAGGTGCTCGACCAGGACGTGCTCAAGCCTGTGGCCGACGAGATCGCGCAGAAGGCCGACGTGATGCTGATCGGCTTCGCCGGCGGCGGCACGCGCAACATCTTCGTCAACAAGCCGGTGCGCAACATGGAGGAGCTGAAGGCGCTCAAGGTGCGCGTGCAGGGCGCCCCGATCTGGTCGAAGACCTTCGCCGCGGCGGGCATGGCGCCGACCGTGATCGCCTACAACGAGGTCTACAACGCGATCCAGAACGGCGTCATCGCCGCCGGCGAGAACGAGGCCGCCGGGGTGGAGCAGATGAAGTTCTACGAGGTCGCGCCGCACCTGTCGATGACGCAGCACGCGATCACCATCCGGCCGCTGTGCTTCTCGGGCAAGACGTTCCAGAAGCTGCCCAAGGACCTGCAGGCCGCGGTGCTGAAGGCGGGCAAGGAGGCGGGCGCCTATGGGCGGAAAATCGAGTCGAGCGAGGACGAGGCGAAGCTCGTGCGCATGGAAAGCGAAGGCAAGCTCAAGCGCGTGCCGTTCGCCGGCCGCGACCAGATGAAGCGCCTGGTCGACCCGGTGATGGCGGAGTACGCCAAGGAGATCGGCGCCGACGCGATCCTCGCCAAGATCAACGGCATCAAGTAGTGCGTTAATGATCGAGCTGCGGCGGCGCGGGTAGCGCCGCCGCTTCTTCCGTGTTCAGGAAACTCACGCACTGGTACGGCACGCTGCTGTCCTGGCTGCTCGTCGCCTCGGTGGCGATCCTCGTCTTTCCGGTGTCGATGCAGATCTTCTCGCGCTACACCGCGCTCATCCCGAGCTACATCTGGACCGAGGAAATGGCGCGCTTCTTCTTCATCTGGTCGATCATGCTGGGCGCCATGGTCGGCATCCGCGAGGGCACGCACTTCGTCGTCGACCTGTGGCCGCCGATGAACGCGCGCGCGCAGGCCGCGATTCGCCTGGTGGCAAGCCTGTTCGTGCTGGGCTTCGCGGCGGTATTCCTGTGGTGGGGCATCGACTTCACGCGCTTCGCCTTCAACCGCATCTCGGAGCTCGCCGAGCTGCCGCTGTGGGTGATCCACGTCGCCTGGCCGCTCGCCGGCGCGACCTGGATCCTGTTCCAGGGCGAACACGCCTGGAATGACCTGCGCGTGGTCTCGGGAAGGCCACGATGACCGGCGCGGCGCTCGATCCCGCCACCGCCAGCCTGATGATGTTCGGCGGGTTCTTCCTCTTGCTCGCGCTGCGCGTGCCGGTCGCGTTCGCGCTCGGCCTCGCGTGCCTGCCGGTGTTCGTGATCGAAGACCGCCTCACGCCGCAGAACCTGGTGCAGGAGACCTTCAACGCCTACAACTCGTTCATCCTGCTCGCGGTGCCGTTTTTCCTGCTCACCGCCAACCTGATGAACGTGGGCGGCATCACCACGCGCCTGGTGCGCCTCTCGCGCGACCTGGTGGGGCACTTCCCCGGCGGGCTCGCGCAGGTGAACGTGGTGCTGTCGCTCTTCTTCGCCGGGATTTCCGGCTCCTCCACGGCCGACGCGGCGAGCCAGTCGAAGATCTTCATCGAGGCGCAGAGGAAGGAAGGCTACGACGACAGCTTCTCGGTGGCGATCACCGCGGTTTCGGCGGTGCTGGCGGTGATCGTGCCGCCCTCGATCCTGATGATCGTCTGGGGCGGGCTGCTCACGGTGTCGATCGGCGGCCTGTTCCTCGCCGGCATCGTGCCGGGGCTGCTGATCGCGCTGGCGCAGATGGCGACGGTGCACGTCTACGCCAAGCTGCGCAACTACCCGACCTACCCGCGCGCCACGCTGGTCGAGACCTTCAAGGCGATCGTGATCGCCGTGCCGGCGCTGATGACGCCGGTGATCATCATCGGCGGCAAGATCTTCGGCTGGTTCACCGCCAC
>JAOUGZ010000152.1 GCA_029865405.1 Betaproteobacteria bacterium | reverse complement strand
GTCCCCGCGGCGGAATATTCGTGCAAGCCGGTTCATGGGGTCGACGCCAGCAGGATAGCGCGGTAATCGTTGACGTTGGTACGCGTCGGGCCGGTGACCACCAGATCGCCGAGCGCCGAGAAGAAGCGGTAGCTGTCGTTGGCTTCAAGCAGCTTCTTCGCGTCCAGGCCCTGCGTCGCCGCGCGCTCGAGCGTATCGGGCGCGATCACGGCGCCGGCGTTGTCTTCGGAGCCGTCGATGCCGTCGGTGTCCGCGGCGATCGCGTGCACGCCGGGTACGTCTTCGAGCGCCAGGGCCAGCAGGAACTCGCCGCAGCGCCCGCCGCGGCCGCCCGACCCGCGGATCGTGACCGTGCATTCGCCGCCGGAAATCAGCACTGAAGGCGGTTTCGCGCCTCGCGCCTTCGCCGCCATGTCGCGCGCGACCTCGCGTGCCTCGCCGGTGATGTCGTCGCCGAGAATCTGCGGCGTGACGCCTTGCGCCTGGAATAGTGCCGCCGCCGCCTCGAGCGAGCGCCGCGCCGTGGCGATGACGCGGTTCTCGACGCGCGCAAAGAGCCGGTCGCCCGGCTTGGGGGTTTCGGCGAACGGCCCCGGGGCCGCGATGCCGTACTTGGCGAGCACCGCTCGGGCGTCCTCAACCGTGCTCGGATCGGGCGCGCAGGGCCCGGAAGCGATGTGCGTCGGGTCGTCGCCCACCACGTCCGAGATGATCAGCGCAAGCACTGGCGCGCGGCATGCGGCGGCGAGACGTCCGCCCTGGATCGCCGAGAGGTGCTTGCGCACGGTGTTCATCTCCTGGATCGGGGCGCCGCTGCGCAGCAGCGCCTGCGTCATGGCCTTCAGCCCCGCGATCGGCACGCCGGGCGCGGGCAGCGAGAGCAGGCTCGAGCCGCCACCCGACACGAGGCACAGCAGCAGGTCGTCGGGTCCGAGCGCGCGCACGCTCTCGAGCAACTGGCGCGCCCCGGCCTCGCCGGCGGCGTCCGGCACCGGGTGCCCGGCCTCCAGCACGCGGATGCGCTGCGTGGGCAGGCCGTGCGCGTAGCGCGTGATGGCGAGGCCCTCGAGCGGCGCCGCGCGCGGCCAGTGCTGCTCCACTGCCAAGCTCATCGAGGCCGCCGCCTTGCCGGCGGCGGCGACGAAGGTGCGCCCGCGCGGCGGGCGCGGCAGGTGCGGCGGCAGGATCTGCAGCGGATCGGCGGCTGCAACGGCCGCGCGGAAGCTTTGCTCGAGGAGTTCGCGCATCAGCCGCAGTGTATTTGCGCTATGCTCGATGCGCCATGACGATGCGAAACAGCCCCCCGTTCCGCGCCGACCACGTCGGCAGTTTCCTGCGACCCAAAGAGCTGCTCGAGGCGCGCGAGCGCCACTTCAAGCAGAAGTCCCTCACGCGCGCGCAGCTGCGCGAGGTGGAGGACCGGGCGATCCGCGACATCGTCAAGCGCCAGGAGGAGTGGGGCCTGCAAGGCGTCACCGACGGCGAATTCCGCCGCACCTATTTCCACGTCGATTTCCTCGAGCAGCTCGAGGGCGTCGAGGTGAAAGGCGGCATCCCGGTGAAGTTCCACGGCGCCGCCGGCGACGTGGATTTCGCGCCGCCCGTGATGCACGTGACGAAGAAGCTGAAGCACGTGGCGCCGATCCAGCGCGAGGACTTCAAGTTTCTCCAGTCGGCAACCACGCGCACGCCCAAGGTCACCATCCCGTCGCCGACCATGCTGCATTTCCGCGGCGGGCGCGGCGCCATCAGCCGCGAGGCCTACCCCGACCTGGAAGGCTTCTACGAGGACGTGGCGCGCTGCTACCGCGACGAGATCCGCCAGCTCGCGGACGCGGGCTGCCGCTACCTGCAGCTCGACGACACCAATCTGGCCTACCTGTGCGATCCGAAGATGCGCGAGGGCGCACGCCAGCGCGGCGACGACCCGGGCGAGCTGCCGCGGCGCTACGCGCGCCTCATCAACGCAGCGATCGCCGGCCGGCCAAAGGACATGGCGGTCGGCGTGCACCTGTGCCGCGGCAACTTCCAGAGCGCCTGGGCGGCCGAAGGCGGCTACGAGCCGGTGGCCGAGGTGCTGTTCAACGAGCTCAAGGTGGACGCGTACTTCCTCGAGTACGACGACGCGCGCTCGGGCGATTTCAGCCCCTTGCGCTTCGTGCCCAGGGACAAGATCGTGGTGCTCGGGCTGGTGACCACCAAGCTCGGCACGCTGGAATCCAAGGACGATCTCAAGCGGCGCATCGACCAGGCGGCGAAGCACGTGCCGCTCGAGCAGCTGTGCCTGTCGCCGCAGTGCGGCTTTTCCAGCACGGTGCACGGCAACCAGCTCGAAGTCGAGGCGCAGGGCGCAAAGATCCGCCTGGTGGTCGAGACCGCGCGCGAGGTCTGGGGCGACGCCTAGGTCAGGCGAAGGTTTCCTTGGCCGCGTCCTTGCCCAGGCCGTAGAGCCCGGGGTAGCTCTCGCGGAACACGCGCTGGATCTCCGCCACCGGCACGTCGGCGAACGAGCCGCGATCGCGCAGGTACTCCATGTGGCGCCGCTCGTCGGCGTCGAAAGGGTGGAAGATCGAGTCGTTGCGGCCGTCGAATTCGAGCGGCTTGACGCGGAACTTGCGGCACAGGTCGAGATTGAAGGCCGGGGTCGCCTTGACCCACTTGCCGTCCAGCCACAGCTCGGTGAAGCCGTGGTACACGAAGAGGTCGGTGCCCATGCGCTCGGCGAGGCGCGGCGTGGTGAGGTGGTTCTTCACGTCGGCGAAGCCGACGCGCGCCGGAATGCCGACGGCGCGCGCGCAGGCCGCGAGCAGCGCCGCCTTGCCGATGCAGAAGCCCTCGCCCTGCGCGAGGCAGACGCTGCCCTGGAACGCGGCCTCCTGGGAGAAATCCAGGAACGGGTTGTAGCGCACGCCGTCGCGCACCGCGTAATACAGCGACACCGCACGCTCGAGGTCGGTGCTTCCTCTTGCGTGCCGGCGCGCGAACTCGAGCACCGCCGGGTGGTTGCTGTCGATGTAGCGCCCCGGGGCGAGGAATTCCTTCACCGGTCGAGCCGCATCATGCGCTTGGCGCCGGCAAAGAGCGCGTTGGCTGGATCGGCCAGGCCGTCGACGACGGTGAAGTGGTCGGTGCCCGGCATCGGGATGCTGCCGGCGAGCACCGGCTTCCAGCGTTGCGCGATGAGTGCGTTCTGGCGCTTGAACTCCGAGCTTTCCAGCCCGCCGACGGCCAGCGCCAGCGGCGCGCGCGTGGCGGGCGGCAGGTAAGCCGGCGAAAGCTTGAACGCCGCGTCCTCGTCGAGTTGCAGATCGCCGTTCAGCCAGTCCACCTGCACGAGCGGGCGCAGGTCGTAGACCCCGCTGACCGCCACCGCGCCCTTGTACAGGTCCTTGGGCAGCGAGCGGTCGATGACCGGCCACAGCGCCGCCAGCATCATCGCCGCGAGGTGCCCGCCCGCCGAATGGCCGCTCACGAACAGGCGGTCTTCGTCCATGCCGTACTGCTCGGCGTGCCGGTAGAGCCAGACCGAGGCCGCCAGCATCTGCTGCACGATGCGCTCGACGCTGACCTTCGGGCACAGGTCGTAGTTGGCCACCACCAGGGAAACGCCCGCGTCGACCCACGCCGGCGCGAGGAACGAGAAATCCTTCTTGTCGAGCGAGCGCCAGTAACCGCCGTGGATGAACAGCAGCGCGCTGCCGTCGCCCTTGCGCGCGGGGAAGATGTCGAGCGTCTCGCCCGGCGAGGTGCCGTAGGCGCGATCGAGGTGGCAGGTCATGGTCGAGCGCGCGTGCGCGGAGCGCTCCGACCAGCGCGCGAAGTGCCGGGGATGGTCCGGGAACAGCTCGCGGTTGTTGTACTCGCGGCTGAGGAAGGCCGGATCGCTCATGGACCGGCGATTCTAGCGGGTCTTGGCGGCGCGCAGCCAGGTGACCGGCCGGCCGAGCGTGGTCTCCAGGGCCTTTTGCTCCGGATCGGCCAGCGCGGCTTCGCGCGCTTTGCGGAGGGCGGCGGCGCGCGTGGGCGCATCGCCGGCATCGGGGTTCTCCACCAGGTCGTCGAACAGGGCGAGGAAATTCGCCCGCCCGCGCCGGTGCGTCTCGCCGTAGCCCTTCAGCAGACCCGCGCAGGCCACGATCTCCAGCGCGAGCGCCGTGTCTTGAGGCGCGGCTGCGCGTATCGCCGCCAGCCAGCGTTCGATCAGCGCCTGCTCTTCGGCAAAGCGATGGCTTCGCGGCCGCCAGGGCTTGAGCCACGCGAGCGCGCGCACCAGCAGGAAGCCGCCCACGCCCGAGGTCTTCACGTGCATGCCCACGTTGTAGGCGTCGAGCTTGCCCCTCGCCTCGGCCCAGGCGAGGAGCCGCCGGCCGAGAGACGGCGGCAGGAGCGACGCGGCTTCCTCCAGCCCGGGCTTGAGGTAATCGATCACCACCACGGGCTCGCCCTCCTGCGCAGCGACTTCCCGGCGCACGCGCGCGAAGCGCGAAGGGCGCGTCTTCAGGTCGGCCACGCGGATGATGTCCTCGTAGCTCATCCATAGCGCCAGCTGGCGGCCGGTTTCGCCGACGAGCCCGGGATCGGCCTCGCCCAGCGTGGCGATGCGCTCCAAATAGCGCTGGGCATAGGCCTCGTTCTGGTAGTCGCGAAGGCGTGCGGCGCCCAGCTCGAGGATCTCGCGGGTCTCCGGGGGCAGCCGCCGGGGCGCGGCGGCCGGCGCCTGCCGTGAACCGGCTGCGACCTCGTAGCCGGCGGCGAAGCCGCGCAGGCTGGCCTGCGCCCCGCGGCCCGAGTCCCGGACCACCGCCTCGCAGGCCTCGCGCGGCAGCGGCAGCACGCCCGTGCCGGCCATGGCGCCGAACAGCACTGCGTTGATCACGGTGCCGCTGTCCTGCGCCAGCTGCCGCATGTCGAAGAGCACCGCGCGCTTGGCCAGCTGGCGCGCGGCGGCCAGCACCCGCTCGTCCGGGAAGCGGCCATCCGCCATCTGCATCTTCTCGATGGTCGCGTAGATGCGGTGCGTCGACGCGATCAGCGTCGTGCGCTCCGGCGTGACGAATCCGTTTTGCAGCGCACGACCGGCCTCGAGCAGCTCGGAAGCGACCATCACGTCGACGTTGCCCGGGCTCGGCGTGAGCGACATCACCGGCTCGCGACCGCCCAGCTCGGCGCGCAGCGCCGGAAAGATCTCCAGGTAGTAGGTCGTGGCGCCGGTGCGCTGCGCGACGCCGGGAATCGAGGTGGCCTGCGCGGGGTAGCCGCAACGGGTTGCCGCCTGCATCAGCCAATCGGCCATCATGCCGCCGCCCTCGCCGCCGAGCGCGGCGATGAGCACCGTGATCGAGCGCTCGGGCGGGCTCATGCGGGCACCACCAGGCTGCGCAGGCGCGCCAGCGCGCGATCGAAAGGCGTCGCGTTCTGGATCACCTCGGCGCGGTAGAACGACGGGCACAGGGTGGCGGCGTGCGCGTTCTCGCCGCACAGGCCGCAGCCGACGCAGCCCTCGATCACCGTCGCCACCGGGTCGCGGCGCAGCGGATCGGGGTTGTCCTTGACGGTGAGCGTCGGGCAGCCCGAGAGCCGGATGCAGGAATGATCCCCGGTGCAGGTGTCCTCGTCGACGCCGTACTTGACGCGCACCACGCGTTCGCCCGCGGCGAGCTTCTGGGCGGTCGCCGGGCGCTCGCGGCGCTGGCGCTCGAGCTGGCACTCGCCGTCGGCAATGATCACCTTGAGGCCCGGGCGATCCGTGGTCATCGCGTCCTTCAGGGTCTTCTTCATGTCGCCGACGTGGTAGGTGTGCACCGTGCGCATCCAGTCCACCCCCAGGCCGCCGAGCGCCCGCTCGATCGACATGTCGGCGGCCTTGTGCTCGCTGTGCTGCGGGCTCGAGGGCAGCTCCTGCGTGCCGGTGGCCGAGCTGTAGCCGTTCTTCATGATGACGAGAACGCCGTCGCCCTTGTTGAACACGGCGTTCGCCACGCCGGAGGTGAGCCCGTTGTGCCAGAAGCCGCCGTCGCCCATGATGGTGACGGTGCGCCGGTCGAACATCGAGTGCACGGCGGAGTTGGAGGCGAGCCCCAGGCCGTAGCCGAGCACGGTGTGGCCGATGTTGAACGGCGGCAGCGTGGAGAACGTGTGGCAGCCGATGTCGGCCGAGACGTGATACTTGCCGAGATCCTTTTCCACCAGCTTCATGGCCGCGAACACCGGGCGCTCCGGGCAGCCGACGCAGAATCCCGGCGGGCGCGTGGGTAGCGGCGCGCCCAGCAGCTCGGCGGCCTTGCGCTTGGGCGCGGTGATCGCATCGAGCGCCTTCTCGGCGCCGACAAAGCGGGCCACGCCCGTCACCACCACTTCGCCGGTGTACTCGCCCGCCATCGGCAGCACGTCCTTGCCGCGCACCTTCACCGGCGCCACGTCGTGGCGGCGCAGAATGGCGAGGAGCGCCTCCTCGAGGTAGGCGGGCTGGCCTTCCTCGATCACCAGCACCTCGCGCTTGCCGCTGCAAAAGCCGACGATCTCCTCCGGCACCAGCGGATAGGTCACGTTCATGCAATAGATCGGAATGCGCGACGCGCCGAACACGTCGGCCAGCCCGAGCTGCTGCAGGGCGCGGATGGTGGCGTTGTACAGGCCACCCTGGCACAGGAT
>JAOUGZ010000705.1 GCA_029865405.1 Betaproteobacteria bacterium | reverse complement strand
TTCAAATAGTGTTCAAATAGGGACAGACCTCATTTTCCCTTTTGTCGGTCTGCCTGGCCGGGTTCGGATGCTGCCTGCGGCAAAACCCCCTTTCGTCGCTTTCCTGAGGTCTTCCACCAAGTCCGGTTCGAGCGCCTGCGCAAAGAGTCCGCGGTAGGCAGCGACGCCTGGGTAGGCGGGATGCGGCTTGACCAGCGGATCAGGTCCGCCCTCCGCATTCGCGCGGTAGCTCGACCAGCGGTAGTCAGTCGGGTGCGCCACCATTCCCGCGCTCACCGGATTGAGCTCGATGTAGCGGTAGCAGGCGAGCGCGTAGCGCTCGGTGGGAACGACGCACGATCGGTAACGGCTCTCCCACAGGCTGCCCGAGCGGCCGCGAGCTCGATTGACATGCTGCGTGTAGCACTGCGCAAGACTCTTCATAAGCAGCGCCAGGGAGGCTTCCGCCAGCGGGGTGAGGAGGAGATGCACGTGGTTGGTCATCAGGCAGTAGGCGTGCACCGCGCATTCGCGCTCCCTAGCAAAGTAGCCGAGTAGGCCGAGATAAAGCGCACAGTCCTCATCACCGAAGAAGCAACGGTCCCGGTTGTGGCCGCGCTGGCGTACGTGCAAGGCGACCCCGGGGACGACAAGGCGTGCGGCACGGGGCATGGAGATGAAACGGCCGAGGGCTCGGTCAGGTTGACAGGCAAACGGGGAAAATGAGGTCTGTCCCCATTTAAAATAGTGCCATGGACAACCCCATGGGCACGGACGGCTTCGAGTTCATCGAATACGCCGCGCCCGACCCGAAGGCGATGGGCGCGCTCTTCGAGCGCCTGGGGTTCAAGGCGATCGCGCGCCACCGCCACAAGGACGTGCTCCTGTATCGCCAGGGCGGCATCAACTACATCGTCAACGCCGAGCCCGACTCGTTCGCGCAGCGCTTCGCGCGCCTGCACGGTCCGAGCATCTGCGCCATTGCCTTTCGCGTGCAGGACGCGAAGGCCGCCTACGAGCGCGCGATCGCGCTCGGCGCCTGGGGCTACGCCGGCACCGCCGGCCCGGGCGAGCTCAACATCCCGGCGATCAAGGGTATCGGCGATTCGGTGATCTATCTCATCGACCGCTGGCGCGGCAAGGGCGGCAAGAAGGAAGGCGACATCGGCAACATCGGCTTCTACGACGTCGACTTCGAGCCGCTCCCGGGCGCCGAGCTCAACCCCGCGGGCCACGGCCTCACCACCATCGACCACCTCACGCACAACGTGCACAAGGGGCGCATGAAGGAGTGGGCCGACTTCTACGAGCGCCTCTTCAACTTCCGCGAGATCCGCTACTTCGACATCGAGGGCCAGGTGACCGGCGTGAAGTCGAAGGCCATGACCAGCCCCTGCGGCAAGATCCGCATCCCGATCAACGAGGAAGGAACCGAGAAGGCCGGGCAAATCCAGGAGTACCTCGACCTGTACCACGGCGAAGGCATCCAGCACGTGGCGCTCGGTTCGAGCGATCTCTTCAAGACCGTGGACGTGCTGCGCGCGAAAGGCGTGAAGCTCCTCGACACCGTGGACACCTACTACGAGCTCATCGACAAGCGCATCCCGGGCCACGGCGAGGACATCGCCGAGCTGAAGAAGCGCAAGATCCTCGTCGACGGCAAGAAAGGCGCGCTGCTGCTGCAGATCTTCTCCGAGAACCAGCTCGGGCCGATCTTCTTCGAATTCATCCAGAGAAAAGGCGACGAGGGCTTCGGCGAGGGCAATTTCAAGGCGCTGTTCGAGTCGATCGAGCTCGATCAGATGCGCCGCGGCGTGCTGAAGCCATCCTAGCGCCGGCGCCTAGACCCCGGCGCCCCCGGGGGGATGAAACTCTTTGCACGCGCGCCGGTCCTATTCGGCACACGGCGCCCTCTGCACCCATGTACGACGATTCCAGCCGCGATTTCCGCACTCCCGACGCGGACATGCCCCGCGCCCCCGCCGCACTGCCCGCCCGGCGCGGCCGGCCGCGGCGCGAACAGCCGGCCGAAGGCGCCTGCCTGAACGTGCTGCCGCTCGAAGCCGAGCGCACGCCGAGCGTGGTGCGCGTGTGCGCGCATCTCGATTGCCGGCTCTACGAGATCCGCAGCACCGAGGAGCCGACGCGCGTGCTGATCGCG
>JAOUGZ010000706.1 GCA_029865405.1 Betaproteobacteria bacterium | reverse complement strand
AATCTTGTGCCAGCGGATCAGGTCCTCGCGGTTCAGCTCCTCGTAATTGGCGATCTTGTCGCGCAGGTCGGCCGGCAGGTTGTCCTTGAGCCAGCCGCGCACCTGGTCGCGGAAGGCAATTTCTTCCTGGGAATAGTTGAGATCCATGGACCCGCTCCTCGTCTGGCCAGACCGAAAGAATACCCTCTCGTCAGGGGTTCCGGAACATGTGGATCCACGGCCGCCGAGCGCGGTCGGCGGCCTGGTAGGCCGCGATCTTCGCGTCCATCGCCAGCGTCAGCGAGATTTCGTCGAGGCCCTCGAGCAGCATCGTCCTGCGCCGAGCGCCGATTTCGAAAGCAACGTCGCCGTTCACCATCTGGCCCTCGAGATCCACGGTGAAAGGCGCCGCCCCGGGAGCGGACGCCCGTTGCATCAGCGCCGCAACCGTCGCCGGCGGCAGCGTGACCGGCAGGACTCCGTTCTGGAAGCAGTTGCCGTAGAAGATCTCGCCGAACGAAGGTGCGATCAGGCAGCGGATGCCCATGCCGGCGAGCGCCCAGACGGCCATCTCGCGCGAGCTGCCGGTGCCGAAGAATTCGCCGCACACGAGGATGCGCGCGCCGCGGTAGCGCGGCTGGTTGAGGATGAAAGCCGGATTCTCGGCACCGTCCGGCAGATAGCGCTCCATCTCGAATGCGTACCGGCCGAGCTCCGCCTTCGGCGTGCCGGTACAGCGCTCGACCCGGACGATGTAGTCGGTGTCGACGTTGTCGCGCGGGAACGGTGCCGCGATCGCCGTCAATGTCGTGAACCTCTCCACTACAGGCTCCTGACGTCCGCGATTTCTCCGGCGATCGCGGCGGCGGCTGCCGTCGCGGGGCTCGCGAGGTGCGTGCGCGCCTGCGGGCCCTGCCGGCCGACGAAATTTCGGTTCGACGTCGACACGCAGCGCGTGCGCGGCGCAACCAGGTCGCCGTTCGCGCCGACGCACATCGAGCAGCCGGGCTCGCGCCACACGAAGCCGGCGGCGTGGAACGCGTCGTCCAACCCTTCGGCCTCGGCCTCGCGCTTGACGCGCAGCGACCCCGGTACCACCCAGGCCTGGACGTGCGCCGCCACCTTGCGTCCGCGCGCCACCTCGGCGGCGGCACGCAGATCGCTCAACCGCGCATTGGTGCAGGAGCCGATGAACACGCGATCCACCTTCGTGCCGGCGATCGGCCGGCCGCTCTCGAGCCCCATGTAGGCGAGTGCGTCCGGTTTCACGTCCGGAATCTCTTCGTCGATGCCGATCACGTCTTCGGGGCTGGTGCCCCAGGTGATCTGCGGCGCGAGCGCCGCGCAGTCCAGAGCATGCTCGGCGTCGAAACGCGCATCCATGTCGCCCGGGAGGTGCTGCCAGTGCGCCAGCGCGCGCTCCCACATTGCGCCCTTGGGCGCATACCGCCGGCCTTGGACGTAGGCGAACGTCTTTTCGTCGGGCGCCACCATGCCGATCTTGGCGCCGAGCTCGATCGACAGGTTGCACACGGTCATGCGCCCTTCCAGGTCGAGCGCGTGCATCGCCTCGCCGGCGTACTCGACCGCGTATCCCGCGCCGCCTGCCGTGCCCAGCTTGCCGATGAGCGCGAGGATCATGTCCTTGGCGGTGACGCCGCGCGGCAACGCGCCCTCGAAGCGCACACGCATGGTCTTCGGCTTGTGCTGCACGATCGTCTGCGTGGCGAGCACGTGCGTGAGCTCGCTGGTGCCGATACCCCAGGCGAGCGCGCCAAGCGCGCCGTGCGTGCAGGTATGGCTGTCGCCGCAGACCAGCAGCACGCCGGGCAGCGTGAAGCCGAGCTCGGGCCCGACGACGTGCACGATGCCCTGGCCGTCGTCGCCGAAGTCGTGCACCGGCACGCCGGCGCGGGCGCTTTCGGCGCGAAAGATCTCGATCATGCGATCGGCCCAGGGGGCCGGCCCGCCGCGGCTTCCCGGCGCCGTGGATACAACGTGGTCGAGCGTGCCCATCGCCAGCTCCGGGTTGCGCATCTTCAGGCCGCGCTGTGCGATCTCGAGCTGGCCGCGGTGGCCGGAAAGCTCGTTCATCAGGTGCCGGTCGACGTGCAGCAGGTGCACGTCGTCGCCGAGATCTTCGATGACGTGGAGATCCCAG
>JAOUGZ010000151.1 GCA_029865405.1 Betaproteobacteria bacterium | reverse complement strand
GACCGAGACTGGTTTCTTGGTGAATCTGGATGACTGGGACAAGGACGTCGCCGAGGCGATCGCCGCGGCCGAGGGGTTGACGCTGACCCAGGATCACTGGGATGTGATCGAGTACTTGCGGGATGCTTTCATTAATAACAACGGCGAGCAGCCGAATAACCGCGCGATTTTGAAGGCCATGCAGGAGAAGTGGGCCGGGCGGAAGGTGGACAACAAGACGCTGTTCGATTTGTTTCCGGGGAATCCGTCCAAGCAGGCGGGGAAGGTTGGGGGGTTGCCGGAGAGTATGAGGAAGGGCGGGTACTGAAAGGGCGATCACAGCGAAAGGTCAGCCGTTGTCGGACCTCGCTTATCGATAACTGTCCGCTTTCGAGCCAAAGCAACCCTTTCGCCAGGTCGCGATAATTGAAGATTATCGTCACGATCTCCAACGTCGGTCCATACAGCAGGAGTGACCGGACGCAGACGCCTTACTCGTAGTGCTTCCGCTCCGCCCTTCTCCTCCCCACCCGCTGCACCACCCCCCCACGAATCGTATAAGGCGGCGTGAGCTCAAACCCCCCGTACTTCGGATTCAACGGTTTCAAAAACCGCCGCTCCCCATCCACCACCAACTGCCGAAAAAACAAATCCCCCGCAAACTCAACAATCACATACGACCCATCCTTAGCCGCATACCCCGGATCCACGATGATCACGCACCCGTCGGCAAATTCAGGCTCCATGCTGTCCCCCAGCACGCGCAGCGCATAAGGCTCCAGCGCGCTGCAGCTGCCCTCAACCCCAGCCACTACTCCTCCCCAGAAGGCTTGCGCCGGTAGAACTGCACCACCGACTCACTCCCCGGCTCATCGGCAAACCGCGGCTTCTCCCGCGATTCGCCGGCCAGCTCCCGCTCCCGCGCGCTGATCAACGCCAGGCACTGCCGCAAATCCTCGATGGTCGAATCCGACAGCGGATGGCGCATGCCGTGCGGCGTAGCCGTGTCCTTGATCACCGCGGCGAGCGTCATCTTCACCGCCCGCAGGATGCGCTCCTCTTTCGTCAGCTCGCTCACAGGTCCGACCACATGCGTATCAAGTTGAGATAGGAAGCATTCACCTGCGCAGTTTCCTCCGCCTCGGGCGCAGACGCGAGCAACTTCTCGCGCGCGAGGTTCAACCCATACAGCAGCTCGCGCCGCGCAGGGTCCCGCACCAGGCTCTGCACCCAGGTCACCGCCACCAGCCGCTCGCCACGCGTGACCGCATTAACCCGATGAATGCTCCCCGCCGGATAGAGCACCGCATCGCCCGCCCCACCTTTAACAGATTGCTCGCCCGCCGCGCCGACGATCACCAGCTCGCCGCCCTCGTAGTCGTCAGGCGCGCTCAGGAACACCGTCACCGCGACGTCCGACCTGTAAAGCACCCCGCCAGTCCCCATGATCGGATCGTCCAGATGTTCCCCATAAGTCATCCCCGGCCGATACCGCGCATACAACGGGCTCGCCGCGTGCACCGGCAGCGCGCCGTTGCGGTACATCGGATGGCGCGTGAGCGCCCCCATGACGAGCTGGTCGAGCCGTTCCACGCCCGCGGCGCCGCGATCGCGCTCCTCATTCGCCTTTACCCGCCGCGCAGCGACCCCGGCGGAGAGCTTCCCGTCCACGAACGGCGCCGCCGCGAGCCAGGAGCGCGCGAGCGCCAGCTCGTCGGGCTTGAGTACTCCTTGAACGATGAGAAGCATCAGGCGAAGCAGACCCAGGTAGTGGCGATGTACTTGACGCCCTTCTCCAGCGTGACGCCGCGATGCACGTGCGTCCAGAACGGCGGAAACAACAAGAGCTTCCCCGCGGCCGGCCGCACCCGCACCTCCTGCAGCGGAAACTCGGTCTCCCCGCCCGGCCCCGGCACGTCGTTCAGGTACCAGATTGCGACCATCTGCCGCGCGCTGAATTCCCCCGGCCCGCCGTCCACGTGCCAGTGGTAATACTCCCCCGGCAAGGTCCGCTGCAGGTTGTAGCCGATGTCCTTGAACTTGTTGGCGGCGAAGAACGGAAATTCCAGCGCAAACACGTTGAACGTCGACACGAGCTGCTGCGCCAGGATCCGGTCGATGTCCTTCCAGTCCTCGCGCCCGCTGATGCGCAGGTCGGTGGAACGCTTGACCTGCGGCGCGACCTCGCCCGCCTGGCCGATGCGCCCTGGCGCCTGCTGGTCGACCGAGCCCTCGAAGCGCCGGATCGCCTCGGCGCACACGTCGGCGGGCAGCGCGCCGTCCTTTTCGTAGATGAAGGTGAGCGGCTTCACCTCGCGAATGCGCGCGTCCGAAAGCGCCATCAGGCGTACAGCAGCTCGGTGTTCTGCATCTCGCCGGCGGCGTCGATGTCCACGCCCACCGCCCCGGGCATGCGTAGCGCAATGTATGCGGCCATCAGCATCGCCGTCGCCTCGTTGCCGCTGGTCAGGCTGGAAAGCAGCCGGTCGGCGACGATCTGGCAGCGCTGCAGCCGGTCGGGACTCGCGACGAACTCGCGGCTCATCTGCCAGCCGCGGTCCATGTCGGCGTCGAGCTTGGCGTGGAACTCGGCCGACTCGCGCAGCAGGTCGTCGGGCAGCGCGATGGCGTAGACCTGCTCGCCGATGACGGCCTTGAATTGCATAATATCGATTCGGTCCACAGTCTACAGGAGCACGCATGATGGACAGCGCCTACTACAAGGCCATCGACCAGATGCAGAAGAAGAAAGTCGACCCCGAGTACATCAACGGCTGGGCCTCGGGCTTCCTGCACAACCCCAAGCGCGAGGAGCAGCGCGTGAACGAGGCCTACGAAGCGGGCTACGCCGCCGGCCTGGAAAAGAAGAAGGAAGGCTTCGAGGCCTGGATCAGGAAGTAGCGCGCTCGGCAGCCGCACGCCACTTCGCGGCCTCGCCCGCGTCGGCACTGACGCCGACGCCCTTCTCGTACATCGTCGCCAGCATCGACTGCGATCCCGCCAGCCCCTGCGCCGCGGCGAGGCGGAACCAGCGCACGGCCTCCGCGGCATCGGCCTTGGTGCACTCGCCCTGGAAGTACATGAAGCCCATGCCGTGCTGCGCCAGGGCGTAGCCCTGCTCGGCGGCGGCGCGCATCCACTTCACCGCGATGGCGCAGTTCTTCACCATCCCGAGGCCCACCTGCGCCATGATCGCGACGCGGTACTGCGCCTCCGGCGCGCCGCGCTCGGCGAGCGGCTGCAGGAGCTGCATCGCGCGCGCGAACTCCTTCGCCTCGAAGGCGGCGATGCCGCTCGCCAGCTCCATATCCAGTCCTGACATCAGGTCCTCCCGCGTCTATTATCCGTGAACATGGCCATCATCAGCAGCCGCCCGCAGGTCGCGCTCCTCAAGACGCGCTGGCGCAAGAAGGGCGAGCGCACGCTCGCCGAGCGCGCCGGCGTGATCGGCGCCAACGTGTGGAAGGTCGCCCTCGAGATCTTCCGCCACCTGGAGAAAGAGGGCTTTCGCTTCGGCTCGGACCGCCTGACGACCGAGGTGATCACCGAGTTCATCGCCTTCCTCGCGCAGCTGGTCGACCGCGCGGTCCACGGCCGGCTGAGCGAGGCCGACCGCGCCGTCCTGCTGGGCGAGGTCGTGCGCCACCTGGCGGCGACCATGGCGAACAACCAGCTCGACCTGTTCGGGCCCGGGGAATACCGCAAGCCCTTCATCGACGCGCTCAACGCGCGCTTTGGCGAGTACGCCGAGTTCGGGTACCCGGGCGGCGAGCCGGACTACGCCTGCCTGCGCTACTTCGCCACCCGCGTGTCCGATGCGATGGCCGAGGGCGACAACAAATGGGTCGTCGAGCAGATGATCGACATCGTGGCGCCGGAAATGGTGCGCCTGATGAAGAAGCTGGTCGAGCAGACCGTGGAGCCGGCGCCGCGTTAGCCGAACTTCGCGGATTCGCTTGGGTGGTGCCGCTTAAGTGATTGATGCGACTCCATGTTCCCTGAACGCGTCAAACCGAGAGGACGTTCAGTCCCATCGTCTTTGCGCTTGCGGCCATCGATTCGTCGAGACAAAGGATTCCCTCCGCCTTGCTTGCTTCCGCAATCGCAAGATGAAGTGCGTCACCGGCACGCAGTCTTAGACTGACATCCCCCGCAAGCTCGGCCGCGCGGCGAAACTCGGCGCGTTGGGGAACAGCGATCGAGCAGTGAGTTTCGGCAAAGTCCAGAAATCGCGTCCGCGCCTGTTTCGCCAATGCTGGCCCGATTTCGCCCTTCCTTGCCTTGATTGCGGCGGCGCTCGCGAACTCCGTGATCGACCATTCGCTCACGACCAAGCGCTGTCCAGAAGTCTCGAGCCATGCAAGAACAGCTTCACTCTTTGGCTCCCGAATGAAAGCCGGAACGAGTGCACTGGTGTCCACGTAGATCATCAGTAGCGTGCGCCCCGCCGCATATCCCCGACCACCGGAGCGGTCACCTTCTGGCGAGAAAGAAAGTCCCGCATCCTCCGGGTCTCGGCTTTTCCGACGGCACGGGCTTCCGCGCTCAGGATCAGCCGTCCACCAGGCGCAATTTCTCCCGACAGAGTGTCGCCCTCAGCGACGCCAAGCTGCCTTGCCGACTCTGCGGGCAGCCGCACCGCCAAGCTGTTTCCCCATTTGGAAACAAGAAGTCCTACGCGCCCCCGCCGTCGCGCCGCTTTCATCCTTGCACCTATCTGTGTAGCCGTGTAGATACATCCTAGCCGCAGCGGCGGAACAGGTCAAGTCGAGGGCCGCACGCAGACCCTGGAAGCGGCGCCGCGCTAGAGCCGCGCGCGCGCCTCGGCCAGCCAGCGTACCGCGCCTTCGCGCGCGACGTCCGACAGCCGCTCGAGCGAGCCGCTGCCAAGGAAATCTTCGTAGGCCTCGAGCGCCTGCGGAAAGAGCTCGCGGCGCGGCGCATCGAAGGTGGCGAAGTGAAAGTGCAGCGCCGGCAGGTTGGCGCGCGCGATGAGCGCGGGCAGCGTCGACAGGCAATCGGCGAGCAGGTCGCGCACCGCGCGCGCCTCGATCTCGGCGGGCGTGCGCGCCGCCGCCGCGAGCATGGTCTCCCACGCCCCGCCCAGCAGCTCGCCGGCGCGCGCTTCGCCGAGCTCGTGCAGGATCATGCTCTCCATCTCGTTCTCGGCCATGCGCGCGAGCGCGCCTTCGGTGTCGGCGATGAAATCGTAGCCCGCCAGCGCGCGCGCCATGGCCGGGCTCTGCCGGCGCCACTGCCACTCCTCGATCTTCTCCCACAGGTAGCGACGCACCGACTCCCGGCGCACGAAAATCGTGCGTCCCTGCAGCATCGCGGGCGGCGCGGCGAGCTCGCGCGCGTACTCGCAGGAGGAGACCAGCACCGTGAGGCCGGCGCGCGCCTCGACGCGCTCCAGCTGGCCGAGAAAGAACACCGGCTTCGCGAACCGGCCGTAGCCGGCGCTGTACACGAGGCCCCGCGGCAGCAGCTCGCGGTTGGCCTCGTCGGCGGCCAGGGGGTCCACTTCGCCGCGTTCGAGCGGCAGCGGCTGGAAAGCGTCGGCCTCGATCTCGCTCCAGCGCGCTTCGCGCGAGCTGAGCCACTCGCCCAGCTCGTCCCTGGGCAACTCGCGCGCGAACGGCAGCTCGTGCTCCCAGCGGTAGTACTCGCGCATCTTGAGCAGGAAAGTGCACATGCCGTAGTCGCCCGCGTAGCGCGCGTCCGAGATGTCGCAGTTGCGCTGCACGGCCTGGGCGAGCTCGGGAAGATTGCGCGGCATCATGGCGCGGTTATACTGAATCTAGCACCGTCCGTCATGGCCAGGACCTCCAAGCTCAAAGCCCACGTCACGCTCGACATGAAGGGCGCGGCCTGCCCCGGGCCGCTGCTCGGCGCGCGCCGCGTGCTCGACGACCTGCTGCCGGGCGAGGTGCTGCTGCTGGTCTCCGACTGCCCGGCGACGCGCGACGACCTGTATTCCTGGCCGAAGTACGCCGACGTCGAGATCCTGAAGAGCGAGAAGCAGGCGCGCGGCGCGACCCGCTATTACATCCGCAAGGGCAAGGGGCGGCGCGTCTCGCCCAACACCGTGCTCGACATGCGCGGCGCCACCTGCCCCGGCCCGGTGCTCGAAGCAAGGAAGCTGCTCATGCGCATGAAGTCGGGCGAAGTGCTGCAGCTGGTGAGCGACTGCCCCGGCATCCGCGCCGACGTGCGCAGCTGGGTCAAGGCCACCGGGCTTGAGCTCGCCGATGCGCGCGAGCGGGCGCCGGGCGAGTTCGAGTTCCACATCCGCAAGCGCTGAGAACGACATGACCAGCCTGATCGACGAAATCCGCGCGGGCGGCGCCGCCGCCCCGGACCCGGCGTTTCCCCACGCGCCGGAGGGCTGGAGCCGCGAGCGCGCGCTCGACGCGGCGAAGCAGGAGGGGCTCGAGATGGGCGAGGAGCATTGGGCGGCGGTGCGCGCCCTGCAGGCGTACTTTGCGCGGCACGAGCCGACGGCGATCCACCTGCGCCAGCTGCACGACGCGCTCGACGAGAAGTTCCACCGCCAGGGCGGGATCCGGGGACTCTTCCTGCTGTTCCCCGGCGGGCCGGTGGCGCAGGGCTGCCGCATCGCGGGGCTCAAGGCGCCGGCGGGCGCCACCGACAAGGGCTTCGGCAGCGTCGCCTAGGCGCGCTAGCGGCGCTTCAG
>JAOUGZ010000150.1 GCA_029865405.1 Betaproteobacteria bacterium | reverse complement strand
CGGGCGTGTCAAGCTTGCGCTGCTCGGCCTGTTCTTCGCCGCGCCGTTCGCGCTGGCGTGGCTCGCGTACTGGCTCGACTGGGCGCCGGGGGCGACCTCCAACTACGGCGAGCTGATCGAGCCGCGCCTCCTCACGGGGCCGCCGCTCGAGGGGCTGCGCGGCAAGTGGGTGCTGGTCACGTTCGACGCGGCGGCGTGCGACGCATACTGCGAACGCAAGCTCTACTTCATGCGCCAGGTGCGCCGCGCGCAGGGCAAGAACCAGGCGCGCGTCGAGCGGCTGTGGCTGCTCACCGGGGGCGGCACGCCGGCAGCGGCGCTCGCCGCGGCGATCGAGGGCACGCACGTCGCGCCGGCGGGGCCGCTCGCCGCGCGCTTTCCCGCCGCGGGCGCGCTCGCCGACCACATCTACGTCGTCGACCCGCTCGGCAACCTGATGCTGCGCTACCCGCGCGAGCCCGACCCCTCGCGCATGCTCAAGGACCTGCAGCGCCTGCTGAAGGTTTCGGGACTCGGCTGAGGCCGAGACGCTCGGCGCGCCGGTGCGCGAGCAGGTAGAGCGCCGGGATGAGCAGCAGGCTGACGAACATCGAGAACAGCAGCCCGAACACCATGCACACGGCAAGCGGGCGCAGCATCTCCGAGCCCTCGCCCAGCCCGAGCGCGAGCGGCGACATGCCCACCACCGTGGTGAGCGTGGTCATGAGGATCGGCCGCAGCCGCAGGCGCGCCGACTCGACGATCGCCTGGATGAGCGCCCGGCCGCGCTCGCGCAGCAGCTCGATGTACTCGACGAGCACGATGGCGTTGTTCACGACGATGCCGATCAGCATGATGATGCCGAGCCATACCGGCATGGACAGCGGCAGCCCGGTGGCCAGCAGCCCGATTACCACGCCGATCAGCGCGAAGGGCACGCCGAGCATGATCACCGCGGGGTTCGTGAGCGACTCGTACTGCACGGCCATCACCACGAACACCAGGAACAGGGCGAGCGCGGCGAGCGTCAGCACAAGCACGTTACCCTTCTGCAGGCTGTCGTAGGCGCCGCCGAAGTAGAGCGTGTAGCCCGGTGGCAGCTCGAAGCCGCGCAGGTCCGCGCGCAGGCCGCGCGCCACCTCGCCGAGCGGCAGCTCGCCGGTGAGCGCCGCGCTCACCTCGACGATGCGGCGCTGGTTCTCGCGCCGGATCTCGGTCGGCGCCACCACCAACTCGATGCGCGCCACGTCGCCGAGGTACGCCGCAGGGCGGCCGCCCTGCGCGCCGAACAGCAGGATCGCGTCCATCGCCGCGGGGCTGTCGATCGTGCCCTGGGGCAGGCGCACGCGCACGTCGTAGGCGCGGTCGGATTCGATGAAGTCGCTCACCACGATGCCGTCGAGCGCGACGCGCAGCGCGCGCCCGACCAGCGTCACGTCGACGCCCAGCTCGGCGGCGCGCGTGCGGTCGATGCGCACCGCGAACTCCTGGCGCTGCTCCTCGGCCGAGTGCTGCGCGTTCCTCAGGCCCGGCCTGCCGCGCAGGCGCTCGAGCAGCCGGTCGCCGAGCGCGGCGAGCACCTGCAGGTCCGGGCCCTGCACGCGGATGCTGACGTCCTCGTCGGAGCGCGACACGCGCACGCCGCGCAGGCCCGCGGGGCGGGTCAGCACCTTGACGCCGGCGAGCTGCTCGGCGCCGACCGCGCGCATGAAACCGGTCACCCAGAGATCGACGCTCTTGCCGCGCTCGACCGCCGGCACGAGCTGGATGTCGAGCTGGCTGCGATTGGGGCGCTCGCGCTGCGTGCGCCCGAAGATCGAGCCGCCGGCGGTGACCGAGACACCCTCGACCCCGCCCTGCGCGTGCGCCAGCTTCTCCAGCAGGCGCACCACGCGATCCATCTCGTCGAGCGCGCTGCCCGGGTCGATGGACACGTTCACCCGCACGCGCCCGTCGTCCATGGTCGGCAGGAACTCCTGCTTCCCGGTGAGCTGCAGGAAGAGCGCGCCGAAAGCCACGAGCAGCGCGCACGCGGCCGCCACCACCAGCCACGGCGCCCTCAGCACCGCTGCCACCACGGGCGCATACAGGCGCTGCGCGGCGCCGACGAAGGCCAGCACCGCGCGCGTAACGCGCGAGGGCGCGGGTGGCCGGCCGCGCGCCGCGAGCGCCGGCACCAGCGTTACCGCCACCATGAGCGAGGCGACGATCGAGGCGGTGATGGTGAAGATCAGCTCGCGGAACAGGAGGCCCACCAGCCCGCTGATGAACAGGAACGGCAGCACCGCGGCGAGGTTGGTGCTGGTGGCGGCGATGATCGGGCTCGTGACCTCGGCGGCGGCGTTCTCCGCCGCTTGCACCCCCGCCTCGCCCTCGCGCTGGTGGCGCTCGATGTTCTCGAGCATGACGATGGTGTTGTCGACCAGCATGCCGATGCCGAGCGCGAGTCCGCCGAGGGTCATCAGGTTGAGCGACAGGCCGCCCAGCGCCATGATGACGAAGGTGATCATGATCGAGATCGGGATTGCGCTGCCGATGATCAGCGTGCCGCGCACGCTGCCCAGGAAGCAGTAGACCACGGCCATCGCCAGCGCCGCGCCGGCGAGCGCGGCGAGCGTCGCGTTGTCGAGCGACTGGCGCACGTACACCGCCTGGTTGGAGATCACGTCGACCTGCACGTCCTCGGGCACCAGGCGCCGCTCGCGCAGCTCGGCGAGTCGCGCGCCGACCACCTCGGCGACGTCTACGGTGTTCGCCGTGGGCTGCTTCTGGATCGACAGGCGCACGCCCGGCGTGCCGTTGTAGCGCACGCGGATGCGCTCGTCCTCGTGCGTGTCGATCACCTGCGCCACCTCGGACAGCGGCACCGATTCGCCGTTCGGCAGCCGGATCGGCAGCGCGCCGAGCGCGGCGACGCTCTGCACCCGCCCGGCGGTGCGGCTGGTGTACTCCTGCCCGGACATGCGCAGGCGCCCGGCGGGCGAGTCGACGTTGCCGCGTTCGATCGCCTGCACCAGCGCCTCGACCGAGAGCCCGAGGCCGGCGAGGCGGCGCTGGTCGGGGAGCACGTGCACCTCGCGCACCAGGCCGCCGCCGACCTCCACGGCGGCCACCCCGGGCAGGTTGAGGAACAGCTTGGCGAACACGTCGTCGGTCCAGGTGCGCAGTTCGGTCATGCCGCGCAGGGGCGAGGTGACGACGAACTCCATCACCGGGATCTGCGACGGGTCGCGCTTGAAGATGATCGGCGGGTCGATGGTGATGGGCAGGAACCGCTTGGCGCGGTCGAGGCGCGTGCTCGCGTCCCGGAGCGCGACGTCGATGTCCTTGCCGTAGTCGAAGTAGAGCTCGACCTCGGTGGTGCCCTCGAGCGTGGTCGAGGTCACGCCGCTCGAATCCTCGGTGATCGCCAGCTGCTCCTCGAGCTGGCGCGTCACCTGGTCCTCCATGATGTTCGCGGGTACCGCCAGGTCGAGCACGCGCACGCCGATCTCGGGGTAGATGAGGCGCGGCAGCAGGTCGATCGAGAGCCGCGAGAGCGCGAACAGGCCGAGCACGATCGCGGTGAGCGTGAGCATCATCGTGCTTACCGGGTGGTGGATGCACCAGACGGCGATGCCGCGCTGCTGCATCGTCTAGCCCGCGCGCTCGGCGCGCGGCGCGACCGGCTTCACGCGCTGCCCGGCCGTCAGGCCGAGAAAGCCCCTCACCACCACCTGCGCGCCGCGCGCGAGGCCGTCGCGGATCTCGACGCGGTCGGCGAGCCTGAGGCCGCTCGACACGCCCGCGCGGCGCACCGTGCCGTCGGCCTTCTGGAACACGTAGACGAACTCGCCCGCGACGTCGCGCTGCAGGGCGGCAAGCGGCACCACCAGCTGCTCGCTCGCGCCGGTGGCGAGCACCACGCGGCAGAACTGGCCAGGGCGCGCCCCCTTCGGCACCGGGTTCAGGACCACCTCGATGCGCCCGGTGCGCGTCGCCGGGTCGATCGCCGGATGGATGCGCACGATCTTCCCGGGATGCAGCTTCTCGCCGAGCGCGTCGATGCGTACGTCGGCGCTGTCGCCGACGGCGAGGTAGGGCATCACCAGCTCGGAGACGTTGACGTCGGTCACCAGCTGCGAGGGATCGATGATGGTGAGCAGATGCGTGTGCTGCGAGGTGACGTTGCCCGGCTCGACCAGGCGGCGCGCCACCACGCCGTCGAACGGCGCGGCGATGGTCATGTGCTGGACGCGCGCGCCGAGCAGGCGCACCTGCGCGCGCGCAATCTCGAGCGCGGTCGCGGCGCGCTGTACCGCGTCGTCGCTGACGAAGCCCTTTTCCTTCAGCTGGCGGCTGCGCTCGTGGTCGAGCTCGGCCTGGTTGAGGGTGGCGCTCGCCTTGTCGAGCTCGGCGCGCAGGATGCGGTCGTCGTAGCGCACCAGCACCTCGCCCGCCCTCACGCCGTCACCCTCGCGCACGCCTACCTCGGTCAGGCGCCCTTCCTCCTGGTTGACGATGCGCACCTCGCGCAGCGCGCGCAGGCTCCCCGCGCGATCGGCGGTGTAGGAAAGGCGCCCGGGCTCGGCCACCGCCAGCTCGACCAGATGCGCGCGCGGCGCGCTGGCCGCGGGTTTGCTGTTCGACTCCGCGCCGCAGCCGGCGAGGACGGCGAGCAGCGCCCCGAGCAGGCCGAATTCCTTGATCCGCATGATAAAATTCTACGCTTTCCGCAGCCTTTGCCGTGACCACCTACGCACTTCCCGCCGGCCTGGCACAGCGCGCCCGGGCGTTCTATGCGCTCACCAAGCCGCGCGTGGTCTCGCTCATCGTGTTCACGGCGGTGATCGGCATGTTCCTCGCCGCCCCCGGCATGGTCGAGCCGCGGGTGCTCCTCGCCGGCACCTTCGGCATCGCGCTGGTCGCGGGCGCGGCGGCGGCGGTCAACTGCCTGGTCGAGCAGAACGTGGACGCGCTCATGCTGCGCACGCGCTGGCGGCCGCTGCCGAGCGGCGAGCTCACCAGCCTGCAGACGCTGATGTTCGCCGGCGTGGTCGGCGGGCTGGGGCTGGGGCTGCTCCTGCACTATGTGAACGCGCTCACCATGTGGCTCACGCTCGCCACCTTCGTCGGCTACGCCATCGTCTATACGGTGATCCTGAAGCCGCTCACGCCGCAGAACATCGTCATCGGCGGCGCCTCCGGCGCGATGCCGCCGGTGCTCGGCTGGGCGGCGGTCACGGGCGAAGTCACCACCGAGGCGATGCTGCTGTTTCTCATCATCTTCGCCTGGACGCCGCCGCACTTCTGGGCGCTGGCCCTGTACCGCACCGAGGACTACGCGCGCGCCGGCCTGCCGATGCTGCCGGTGACGCACGGCGCGCGCTACACGCGCCTGCAGGTGCTGCTCTACACGCTGATCCTGTTCGGCGTGTCGCTGCTGCCGTTCGCCATCCGCATGAGCGGCTGGCTGTACCTCGCCGCCGCGCTTGTCCTGGGCGGCATATTCATCGCCTACGCGGTGCGCATCCACGTCGCATACAGCGATGCGCTGGCGCGTCGCACCTTCCGCTTCTCGATCGTGTACCTCGCCGCGCTGTTCGCGGCGCTCCTCGTTGACCACCATCTGCCGTACTAGCGCCGCCGTGCTCGCCGCGCTGGCGCTCGCCGCCTGCGACGGCGGCGCCCCCAAGTTCAAGAGCACGGACATCACGGGCGTCGACTACGGCGCGAAGCTCGAGCTCAGCGACCACCATGGCAAGCTGCGACGCCTCGAGGACTTCCGCGGCAAGGCAGTGGTGCTGTTCTTCGGCTTCGTGCACTGCCCGGACGTGTGCCCGACGACGCTCGCCGACATGGCGCAGGCGATGCGCCAGCTCGGCAAGGACGCCGAGCGCGTGCAGGTGCTGCTCGTGACGGTGGATCCCGAGCGCGATACCCAGGCCGTGCTCGCGAAGTACGTGCCGGCGTTCGATGCCAGCTTTCTCGGCCTGCGCGGCGACCTGGAGGCGACGCGCGCGGTGGCGAAGGAGTTCAAGGTGTACTTCGAGAAGCGCCCCGGCAAGACCCCCGGCGAGTACTCGGTCGACCACAGCGCGCAAAGCTACGTCATCGATCCGCAGGGGCGGCTGCGTCTTTTCGTGCGGCACGAGCGCATCGGCGAGGACCTGGCGCCCGACCTGCGGGCGCTGCTGCGCTAGCGCGCCCCGTGGAGTACAAGGACTACTACGGGGTTCTGGGCGTCGGGCGCGACGCGCCGGCCGACGAGATCCGCAAGGCGTTTCGCAAGCTCGCGCGCAAGTACCACCCTGACGTCAGCAAGGAGCCGGACGCCGAAGCGCGCATGAAGGAGGTGAACGAGGCCTACGCGGTGCTCTCGGATCCCGAGAAGCGCGCCGCCTACGACCAGCTCGGCCGCGGCTACCAGCCCGGACAGGAGTTCCGGCCGCCGCCCGACTGGGACGCGGGCTTCGAGTTCTCGCATCACGATATGCCGGGCGGGGACTTCAGCGACTTCTTCGCCGAGCTCTTCGGGCGCATGGGCGCGCGCGCGCACGGCCAGGACCACTTCGCCAAGGTGCTGCTCGACGTGGAGGATGCCTTCCTCGGCGCCGAGCGCCAGATCCAGCTTCGCGTGCCGCAGGTCGACGCGCGCGGCCGCGTCGCGCTCGAGACGCGCACGCTCAACGTGAAGATCCCCAAGGGGGTGCGTGCAGGC
>JAOUGZ010000704.1 GCA_029865405.1 Betaproteobacteria bacterium | reverse complement strand
CGGAAACGTCGATCGTGGCGCTGTTCTTTGCAGGCGTGATTCCCGGGCTGCTGCTGGCGCTGGGCAACGCGATAAGCGTGATCGTCATCGCCGCGATCCTGAAACTGCCGCGCGGCACTTTCGAGGGACGCCGCCTGTGGGTGGAGTTCGGGCGCTCGGCGCCGGCGCTCGGCATGCCGGTGGTGATCCTCGGCGGCCTGTACGGCGGCCTGTTCACGCCGACCGAGGCCGCCGCCGCCGCCTGCGGCTACGCACTGCTCTACGGCCTGATCATGGAGCGGGGAAAGTTCATCGCCGGCCTGGTGCCGACCGCCTGCCGCGCGCTCAACCTGACCGCTGTGGTGCTGTTCCTCGTGGGCAGCGTGGGCGTGTTCCAGTTCCTCGCCGCGAACCTGTACTGGCCGCAAAAGATCACGGAGGCGGTCACCGGCTGGGGCTTGTCGCCGCTGGGCTTCATTTTCGCCTACATGGGCGTACTGATGCTGCTCGGCATGTTCGTCGACGGCATCGCCATGGTGCTGCTTACGGTGCCGGTGGCCTTCCCGGTTGCCTACGCGCTGAAGATCGACCCCGTGCACCTCGCCATCATGGTGACGCTGGCGGTGGAAATGAGCGTGGTCACGCCGCCCGTGGGCCTGAACCTGTTCGCCGTCAGCGGCACGGCGAAGATCCCGATCACCCAGGTGATGCGCGGCTCGGTGCCGTTCTTCCTCAGCGACTTCCTGGTGCTGATGCTGGTGATCTTCTTCCCGGTGCTCGCCACCTGGCTGCCGGGCGTGCTGGTGAAGACCGTCTTCCCCACCGGCTAGTCGAGCGCGGCGCCGTCCTCGGCGGTCAGCTGTAGCGCGGCGGCCGCCGCGTTTTCCTCCAGATGCTGCAGATTCCCGGTGCCCGGGATGGGCAGCATGACGGGCGATCTCGCCAGCAGCCACGCCAGCGCGATTTGTGCCGGTGTGACGCTGAGCCTTGCCGCTAAAGGTCGAGCCGAGAGATACGCGTCAGTCCTTGGGCGATGTTGTTGCGTGCGGCGCCCTCTGTGGCCAGGCGCAATCGCGTGACCGCGGCGAACGCGTCGCTGGTGGTCGCTGTGTGCTCGGAGAATATCGCCTGCTGCCAGACGACGGCGCCGGTCGAGGCGCGGCGCAGCGTCCAGCCGGCTTCCATCTTGACCGTGAAGCTGAAGCCAAAGGAAGGCTGCTCCATTCCGGTCATCGCTACGGTCAGCAGATAGTCACCGCCGGCGCCCTGTACGACCCGCGAGAACGTCTGCGACTTGGCGATCGCCTCAGCAAGCGCCTGGGTGAAGGCCGCGTCGGTGATCTGCGGCTTGTCCATGGCGTCGGTTTCGCGGCCGCCGCTCACGGCCAGGCTGACGCTCCGCGCGTGCCGCTTGGCGATGTCGAACGCGGTCGGCACCATGCCTTCGTAAGTGGTCGGGGTAGCGCAGCCGGCGAGCAGTGCAATGGCGCCGGCGAGGACAATAGAGCGCATCGACAACGCGGATCGGGCGATGATCATTTTCCTGTCTCCTTGACCTTGTTGAAGATATTGCCGAGGACCTCGTCCACCATCTGCTCGGGCGACAGTCGGCTCAGGGACGTGTGGTACGAATTGCCGACCGCCATCGGGAAGCTGTTCGTGGGATTGCGGAACGTAACCGTGAGCTCCAGCATGTACATCGTGATATCCCACATCCAGCGATCGACATAGGTAACCACGACGTCCGCCGCGGGTGGGTTGGCGGTTGCCGGACCGGCATTCGCCTTGTAGCCCCGCTTGACGAGATTGTCGCGGATCAGCTTCTCGATGCCGCGCTCATCCTCCGGCGTCTGCGCGACATAGAAGGTTCTAGCGGCAGCGATGTCGGCGCCAGGGGTCACGCTGGCGGTAGCCCGGTTGATCGCGCAGCCGGAATTGACGAGAAGTGAACCGCAAGCCAGTAGAGCGACGGCACTCGTGCGCCACATGTGTGCGCTCCTCTTTGAGCCCGCCAGCGGGCGGGCAGCAGCGGGAAATACTACACGGCGCAACAATGACCTGCACGCAATCCAGCAGTGGCGCGGTGGCTACGCGCGCTGCAATAGCGGGCGCATCGCAATGAGCCCGAGGGCGGGACCCGGCGTGAGCAGGATAAAGAGATATTG
>JAOUGZ010000703.1 GCA_029865405.1 Betaproteobacteria bacterium | reverse complement strand
GCGCCGCCGGGACTGGCGGCCACCGGCGACCCCGCGTTCTGCACGCTGTGGACGCTGTGCGGCATGCCGGCGCTCAACCTGCCGCTGATGCGCGGCGAGAACGGCTTGCCCATGGGGGCGCAACTGGTGGGAAAGCGCGACGACGATGCGCGGCTGCTGCGCACGGCGCGCTGGCTCGTGGCGCAGGTAGAATCGGGCAGCCGCTAAACGGAGAAGCGAACGATGATATTCAAGATCCTGGCGGGCATCGTAGCGGCGACGCTGCTGATCGTTTTCGTCGGCCCGGTGGTGGTCAAGCTCAAGGACGTGGCGCTCAGCGTCGTCGTGCTCATCGGCCTGACGATGATGCTGGTCGACATCTGGCAGTCGCTCAAGTCGAAGGACGACTGAGGCGGCTGCGCAGCTGCTCCAGCTCCGTGCGGTCGGAGAACGCGAGCACCCAGTGCGTGACGCGGCCGTCGCTGCCGCGCACCGCGCCCACCGCCACCTCGACCACCGCCAGCGAGCTGTCCTTGCGCTGGGCGCGCAGCACCAGGCCCGGCGCGCGCTCGGCGAACAGCTCCTTCGCGCTCGCCCCATCCATCGCCAGCAGCACCTGTGCCGGGCGCCCGAGCGCCTCCGCCGCGCGGTAGCCGAAGAAGGACTCGAAGGCCTGGTTCACGTAAGACAGCGGCCGCGATCCGGCCGCGTCGGCGAGCGCCACCGGCAGACCGCAGGCATCGAGCGCGGCGCGCGACAGCGCCGCCTCGGCGAGCAGGCGGAACAGCGCGGGGGCGACCTCCGGGCGCGTGGCCCCCGCACGCAGTCTTTCGGCAACCGTCATCAGGGCCTTTGTGCCACGTCCCCCCGGCCGAGGGCAAGCGCCCGGACGGCTGGGTAAGGCGAAACGTGACAAACCCCACAGCGGCAACGGCCGCTAGGCGACCTTGGTTTCCTTGCGCGACAGCGAATAGCAGAAGCGGCGCAGGCGCTTCAGGTCGGCCACCTCGATGGCGTTCTTCAGGAAGCGCATGTTGCGGTCGATCTCGCTCTGGTACAGGCTCGGGCCGTCGAAGTGCGCCGCGGCGTAGCGGTCGGCGCCGCCGAGCTTTCTCTCGATGCGCGCCCGCGCCACGTACTCGTAGAAGCCGGGCGTCTTCAGCATGAGGTCGTCGGGCGAGGCATAGCGCACGATCTCGCGCCCGTCGGCGAGCTGCTCGCGCGCGATGTGCCCCCAGACGAATTCGGGGTAGAGGAACTCGCGGCATTTCTCGAGGTACATGCGGTCCGACATCTGCCCGATCAGGTCCGCGGTGCCGACCAGGTGGCCGAGCAGGCGGTCCTTGGGGTCGTGCAGCATGATGTCGTCGATGTCCATCTCGTAGCCGGTGAAATGCACCAGCTTGGCGGCCGCCTGTGCCTCGTCGGCGAAGCCGATCTGCGGCAGGTAGCGCGTGAGGAAGTCGGCGCTGCGGCTCACGTGCACCTTGGTGAACACGGCGCCGTTCTCGACGTGCGCTTCCGAGACGCGCTTCAGGTAGCCCGAGTCGTGCAGCAGGGCGACCACCATGCCGAGCATGGCGCGGCGCACGCCGATGCGCTCGTCCCCGGCGTGGCTGCGGTCGTGGCCGTCCAGGAGGCGCGCCATCGCCAGCGTCATGTCGAGCGTGTGGCGCAGATCGTGGTACAGGGTGTCGCAGGGCAGATAGCCGGGATAAGTCCCCTGGAACAGGGACTTGACGTCGGCAAAGGCGCGCCGCAGCGGACCGAGGTCCGCGCCCGGATAGCGCGCCGCGAACAGCGCAAGCACCGCGTCGCGGACCTGATCCGGGTCCTCGACGTTGATCTTGTTCGTGACGTCGTTCTGATTGAGGCGGTCGTGCACTTTTTGTGTCCGCGCGGGCCTTCGGGCCCGCTCTTCCTCCGCCACGAAACGAGTACCCGCATTATCCAGCGGTCGCGCCGCCAAACGCAAAAAGTATTTGCGTCTGCGGCGCAAGAAAAAGAAAAAGGCGCGAAACGAAAAACGGGAGACGGCCGATAAGCCGGGTTCTGTGCAAAGGGGCGAACCCCTTCCGGCAGCCATTCCTCTAGGCCCGCGGTCACCCGCGGGCTCAAGCCACCTACCCGCAAGCTCGGCCGGGCCGGCCTCAAGCGCTTGCCTAT
>JAOUGZ010000149.1 GCA_029865405.1 Betaproteobacteria bacterium | reverse complement strand
GTGGAGATCGGCTGCCTCGCGCGCATCACGGCGTGGGACATGCCGCAGCTCGGCGTGCTGCAGGTGCTGGCGCGCGGCGAGCGGCGCTTTCGCATTCGCGCGCGGCGCGTGCAGGCCGACGGCCTGACGCGCGCCGACGTTGAGCTGCTCGCCGAGGAAAGCGACGCCCCGCTCGACGCCGACAGCGATTTGTGCGCGCGTGTCCTGCGCAAAGCAATCGAATCGGGTGGCGCGGACCGGGTCGAACCGCCCTTGCGCTACGCGTCTGCGGCCTGGGTGAGCGCGCGCCTCGCTGAACTGCTGCCGCTTTCGCTCGCCGCGCGGCAGCGCCTGCTGGAAATGGACGATGCGCGCGACCGCATCGAGATCCTGCGCCGCCTAATCAGCTCGGCCCGCCAGTAGCGCGCGCAGCACCGTGCGCACGGGCGCCGGCACCGCGGCGCCTGTCGCCGCGGCGATGTCGAGCCAGAGCCGGCCCGCGGCCTGCGGCGTCGCGCCGCGCACCGGGCACAGCCAGGGCTGGGCGCGCAGCCGGAAGTGCGTGAAGCCATGCTCGAGCGCCGCCAGCTTGCGGCCGCGCGGCATCGCCGGCAGGCGCGCCTCGGGAAAGGTCCACAGCCCGCCCCATAGGCCTGCGCCGGATCGGCGCTCCAGCAGCACTTCGCCTTGCCTCATATAGACGTACCAGTTCGCGCGCTTGACCGGCATGGGCTTGCGCGTCCGCGGCGCCGGCAGCTCCGCGATGCGCCCTTCGCGCCGCGCCACGCAGGCCCGCGCCACCGGGCAGCGCTCGCAGCGCGGCCGCGTACGCGTGCACAGCGTCGCCCCGAGGTCCATCAAGGCCTGCGTATACGCGCGCACGCCGCGCCGCGGCAGGAGCTTTTCCGCCAGGGCCCACTGCATCTTCGCGCCTTGGACGCCGAAACGGCGCGCCAGGACCCGCTTCACGTTGCCGTCGAGGATCGCCGCCCGTCGCCCGAAGGCAAACACGGCGATCGCCGCCGCGGTGGAGCGCCCGATGCCGGGCAGGGCCGCGAGACCCTCCTGCGTGGTCGGAAACCGGCCCTTGGCCGCCACCTGCCGCGCCGCCGCATGCAGGTTGCGGCCGCGCGCGTAGTAGCCCAAGCCGCTCCAGAGCCGCAGGACCTCGTCCTCGGTGGCCGCCGCCAGGGCGCGAACGCGCGGGAAACGGGCCAGGAAGCGCTCATAGTAGGGAATCACCGTGTCCACCTGGGTCTGCTGCAGCATCACCTCGGCGAGCCAGATGCGATAGGGGTCGCGCGTGCCCTGCCAGGGCAGGTCGTGGCGGCCGTGGCGGCGCTGCCAGGCCGTCAGGCGGGAGGCGAAATCCTGCATGCGGCATTGTATGATTCCACGCCGACCCTCGTCATGCTCGCCTTCATCCTGCGCCGTCTCGGGCAAGCGGTCCTCGTCATGCTCGCCGTGGGACTGATCGCGTTCGCGCTGTTCCGCTTCGTCGGCGACCCGGTGCTGTTCATGCTCGGGCAGGATTCGACGCCCGAAGACCGCGAGCGCATCACGCGGCTGCTCGGCCTGGACCAGCCGTTCTACGTCCAGTACGCGAAATTCGTCGGGCGCGCGGTGCAGGGCGAATTCGGCCTCAGCCTGCGCCAGGTGCAGCCCGTGTCCAAGCTGTTCGTGGAGCGCCTGCCGGCGACGCTCGAGCTGTCGTTCGTCGCCGCCGCGCTGGCGCTGGTGGCCGGCGTGTCCATGGGTGTTTACACCGCCCTGCGACGAAATTCCTGGCTGACGCAGTTCCTGCTCGCCGTGTCCCTTCTCGGCGTATCGCTGCCGACCTTTCTCATCGGCATTCTTCTGATCCTCGTATTTGCGGTGCTGCTCGGCTGGCTGCCTTCCTTCGGGCGCGGCGAGACCGTGCAGATCGGCTGGTGGAGCACGGGCTTCCTCACCTGGAGCGGCATCAAGGCGCTGATCCTGCCCTCGATTACGCTGGGGCTCTTCCAGATGACCCTGATCCAGCGCCTGGTGCGCGCGGAAATGCTGGAAGTGCTGCGCACCGACTACATCAAGTTCGCGCGCGCGCGCGGACTTGCGGATCGCGCGGTGCACTTTGGCCACGCCTTGAAGAACACGATGGTGCCCGTGATCACCATCACCGGGCTGCAGCTGGGCGCAATCATCGCTTTCGCGATCATCACCGAGACGGTGTTCCAGTGGCCGGGCATGGGGCTGCTCTTCATTCAGGCCGTGGATTTCGCCGACGTGCCGGTGATGGCCGCCTATCTGTGCCTGATCGCGCTGTTCTTCGTTGTCATCAACCTGGTCGTGGACCTGCTTTACTACGCGGTCGATCCGCGCCTGCGCATCGACCGCGCGACCGCGGCACACTGAGGTCACCATGAAAAACGACGCCCTCGAAATGCTGCGCCTGTTCCACGCCGAGCTGGTGCATATCCGCCGCGACATCCACGCCAACCCCGAGCTCGGCTTCGAGGAGACGCGCACTTCGCAGCTGGTGGCCGACAAGCTCGCCGAGTGGGGCATCGCGGTGCACCGCGGCCTCGCCAAGACCGGCGTGGTCGGCGTGGTGAAGGGCAAGAAGGACAGCGGGCGGGCGATCGGCCTTCGCGCCGACATGGACTGCCTGCCGATGAACGAGACGGGCGATGCGCCGCACAAGTCCAGGGTCGCCGGGCGCATGCATGCCTGCGGCCACGACGGGCACACCACGATGCTGCTCGGTGCGGCACGCTACCTCGCGCAGACGCGCAATTTCGACGGCACCGTGCACCTCATCTTTCAGCCGGCCGAGGAAGGCGGCGGCGGCGGCCGCGTGATGGTGGAAGAGGGCCTGTTCGCGCGCTTCCCCTGCGACGCCGTGTACGCGATCCACAACTGGCCCGGGCTGCCGCCCGGCAAGATCGCGGTGCGCCCGGGCCCGATGATGGCCGCGACCGACGAAATCAAGATGAAGATCCGCGGACGCGGCGGCCATGCCGCCCTGCCGCACCTCGCGGTCGATCCGGTGGTGATTGCCGCCCACGTGATCACCGCGCTGCAGACCGTCGCCAGCCGCAACGCCAACCCCGTCGACGCGCTGGTCGTCTCGCTGTGCTCGATGCAGACGAGCCAGCTCGGCGCCTTCAACGTGATCCCGGCGCAGGTCGAGCTCATTGGCACGGTTCGCACGTTCACGCCGGAGATGCGCGACCTCGCGGAGCGGCGCATCCGCGAGATCGCCGACGCCGTGGCGCTCGGCCTCGGCGGCAGCGCCGAGATCGAGTACCGCCGCGGCTATCCGGCGACGGTCAACAGCGAGGCTGAGGCGCGCTTCGCCGCGCGCGTGGGCGAGAAGGTCTTCGGCAAGGCGAATGTCGTCACCGACCACGAGCCGACCATGGGCGGCGAGGACTTCTCGTACATGCTGCAGGAAAAGCCCGGCGCCTACGTGTTCCTCGGCCAGGGCGGGGCCCAGGGCGGCTGCTTCCTGCACAACCCGACCTACGATTTCAACGACGAAGTGATCCCGCTCGGCGCCGGCTACCTCGCGGCGCTGGTCGAGGATTCTCTGCCCCTCAAGTAACAGGAGAACGACGCAATGAAACCGAGACACCTGCTGGCCGCAGCGCTGATCGCTTTTGCCGCGACGACCCATGCCGCGACGCTCCGATGGGGCGCGCAGAACGACATCCTCACGCTCGACCCGCATTCGCAGAACCACGCCACCACCAGCTCCATCCTGCAGCACACCTATGAGGGGCTCACGCGCTACACCAAGACCTACGCCATCGAGCCGGCGCTCGCCACCGGGTGGCAGCAGATCTCGCCGACGCAGCTGCGATTCACGCTGCGCAAGGGCGTGAAGTTCCACGACGGCAGCCCGTTCACGGCCGACGACGTGGTGTTCTCCTACGGCCGCATCATGCAGCCGCAGGGCACCATGCAGGTGTACGTGGGCAGTGTGAAGGAAGTGAAGAAAGTCGACGATCACACGGTCGATTTCCTGCTCTCGGGCCCCAACCCGGTGCTGCTCAGGAACATCGCGGACTTTCGCATCATGAGCAAGGCCTGGTCGGTGAAGAACAAGTCCGAGAACGTGCAGAACTACGTCGCCAAGGAGGAGTCCTACGCCTCGCGCAACGCCAACGGCACCGGCCCCTACATCCTCAAGACCTGGGAACCCGACAAGCGCGTCGTGTTCGCCGCAAATCCCGACTGGTGGGACAAGCGCGAGGGCAACGTCACCGACATCGTCTACACGCCGATCAAGGCCGACGCCACGCGCATCGCAGCGCTGCTCTCCGGTGACGTCGACATGGTCACCGACCTGCCCCCGCAGGACGTGACGCGCCTGCGCAGCGAGGCAAAGCTCAAAGTGCTGGACGGCCACGAGGTGCGCACCATCTTCATCGGCATGGACCAGCACTCGGACGAACTCAGGTACTCCAGCGTCAAGGGCAAGAACCCGTTCAAGGACCTGCGCGTGAGAAAGGCGCTCAACCTGGCGGTGGACCGCGAAGCCATCCGTCGCGTGACCATGCGCGGCCTGTCGATCCCGGCGGCGATCATGGTGGCGCCCGGCGTGCACGGGCATTCCAAGGACATCGACCAGGCGCATGCGCTGGACGTGGACGGCGCGAAGAGGCTGCTGGCAGAGGCCGGTTACGGCAGCGGCTTCGAGTTCGGTCTGGACTGCCCCAACAACCGCTACGTCAACGACGAGGAGATCTGCCAGGCGCTGGTCGGCATGTGGGCGCGGATCGGCCTGAAGGCGAAGCTGAACGCTCAGCCGATGGCGACCTTCATCCAGAAGATCCAGAAGTTCGACCACGATGCCTACATGCTGGGCTGGGGGGTAGTGAATTTCGACGCCAACTACACCCTTCAGTCTCTGGTGCGCACCAAGACTACCGGTGCCGACGGCAGCTTCAACCTCGGGCGCATCAGCGACGCCAGGATCGACGCCCTGGTGGATGCCATCAAGACCGAGCTCGACACGGGCAAGCGCGACGCCATGCTGCGCGAGGGGCTCGTCGCGACGCGCGACAACTACTACTACGTGCCGCTGCATCATCAGCTGCGGCCCTGGGCGATGAAGAAGAACGTCACCGCGGTGCACAACGCGGTCGACCGGCACGAGTCCCGCTACACGCGCGTCGACTGAGTTGCGGGAGGCGCAGGCGATGTCCGCAGGGGTGGGCAGGCTGCGGCGCGCCTGGGACCACGACCTGGCGTGGAGCTTCCGGCATTCGCCGGTCGCCTTGCTGGCCGCGGTGCTGACGCTTGTCTGCGTCGGGGGTGCGCTGCTTGCCCCCTGGATCGCGCCGCACAATCCTTTCGACAGCGCGACGCTCAACCTGTCCGACGGCTTCACGCCGCCCGCCTGGTCCGGGAACGGCACCACGCGGTACCTGCTCGGCACCGACGACCAGGGGCGCGACGTGCTCTCGACGATCCTGTACGGGGCGCGCATCTCGCTCGGCGTCGGCGTCGCCGCAGTGCTGTTCTCGGCGGTCCTGGGCGTGTCGCTCGGTCTGCTTTCGGGCTACCTCGGCGGGCGCCTGGACGCCTTCATCATGCGCGTGGCCGACATCCAGCTCTCCTTCCCGGCGATCCTCATCGCGCTGCTGATCGACGGCGTGGCGCGCGTCGCGCTGCCGCGCGAGCTGCACGACCAGCTCGCGGTCTACGTGCTGGTGCTGGCGATCGGCGTTTCCGGCTGGGTGCAGTACGCGCGCACCGTGCGCGGCTCGACGCTGGTGGAGAAGAACAAGGAATACGTGCAGGCGGCGCGGGTCATCGGCCGCCACCCGGCGGCCATCATGCTGCGCCACGTGCTGCCCAACGTCACCGGGCCGGTACTGGTGATCGGCACCATCCACATCGCCACCGCCATCATCACCGAGGCGACGCTGTCCTTCCTCGGCGTGGGCGTGCCGCCGACGCAGCCCTCGCTCGGCACGCTGGTGCGCATCGGCAATAATTTCCTGCTGTCCGGCGAATGGTGGATCGCGCTCTTTCCCGGCCTGGCGCTGGTCGTGCTGGTGCTGGCGGTGAACCTGCTCGGCGACTGGCTGCGCGACGCGCTCAATCCGAAGCTGCGGTGAGCGACGCGCCGCTTCTCGAGGTCAAAGACCTGCGCATCGAGTTCCCGACGCGTCGCGGCACGCTGGTGGCGGTGGATGGCATCTCGTTTTGCATTGCCCCAGGCGAGGTGCTCGGCGTGGTGGGCGAGTCCGGGGCAGGCAAGTCGCTCACCGGCATGGCGATCATCGGCCTGCTCGAGCCGCCCGGGCGCATCGCCGCGGGCGAAATCCGCCTCGAGGGGCGGCGCATCGACGACCTGCCGCCGGCGGAGATGCGCAAGCTCCGCGGTCGCAGGATCGGCGCCATCTTCCAGGACCCGCTCACTTCGCTCAATCCCCTCTACACGGTGGGCGAGCAGCTCGTCGAGACGATCCTCACGCACCTCGAGGTCGGGCGCGACGCGGCGCGGCGCCGGGCACTGCAGCTGCTGGCCGAGGTCGGCATCCCCGCCGCCGAGGCGCGCATCGATCAGTATCCGCACCAGTTCTCCGGCGGCATGCGCCAGCGCGTGGTCATCGCGCTCGCGTTGTGCGCCGAGCCGCGCCTGATCGTCGCCGACGAGCCCACCACCGCGCTCGACGTCTCGATCCAGGCGCAGATCATCACGCTGCTCAGGCGCCTGGCGCGCGATCACGGCACCGCGGTGATGCTGA
>JAOUGZ010000148.1 GCA_029865405.1 Betaproteobacteria bacterium | reverse complement strand
AATCACGGCGCTCGTGTGGTGGATGTTCGGCCCCGAACCCGCGCTCACCTACGCGCTCCTGAACTCGGTGGCGGTGCTGATCATCGCCTGTCCCTGCGCCGTGGGGCTGGCGACGCCGATCTCGATGACCGTGGCGATGGGCCGCGGCGCGAGCATGGGGATCCTGTTCCGCAACAGCGAGGCGATCGAGCACATGCGCAAGATCGACACGGTGGTCGTGGACAAGACCGGCACGCTGACGCTCGGCAAGCCCGCGCTCACCGATTTCGCCTGCGAAGGCATGGAGGAGGCCGAGGCGCTCGCGCTCGTCGCGGGCGTCGAGCAGCTCTCCGAGCATCCGATCGCGAGCGCGATCGTCGAGGGCGCGAAGTCACGCAAGATCGCCCCGGCGCGCGCGGAAGGCTTCGATGCGGTAAACGGCATGGGCGTCGAGGGGCACGTCAATGGCCGCAAGGTGCTGGTCGGTTCGCGCGCCTTCCTGCAGCAGCGCGGCGCCGATGCCGGCGCGTGGGAAGAGCGGGCCGAAAGATGGCGCGGCGAGGCGAAGACGGTGGTCTTCTTCGCCGTGGACGGGCGCACCTACGGCATCGCCGCGGTGGCCGACCCGGTAAAGGAGAGCACGCCCGAGGCGATCGCGGCGCTGAAGAAGCGCGGCGTGCGCATCGTCATGCTGACCGGCGACTCCAAGCGCACGGCGGCGGTCGTCGCGCGCCAGCTCGGCATCGACGAGGCGGTGGGCGAAGTGCTGCCCGAGAACAAGGCGCTGGAAGTGAAGCGCCTGCAGTCCGAGGGGCGAAAGGTCGCCATGGCGGGCGACGGCATCAACGACGCGCCGGCGCTCGCGCAGGCCGATGTGGGCATCGCCATGGGCACCGGTACCGACGTCGCGATGGAGAGCGCGGGCGTGACGCTCGTCAAGGGCGACCTGCGCGGCATCGCGCGCGCAGCGGCACTTTCTCGCGCCACCATGCGAAATATCCGGCAGAATCTCGTGTTCGCGTTCGGCTACAACGCGCTCGGCATTCCCATCGCTGCGGGCGTCCTCTATCCCGTTTTCGGGCTGCTGCTCTCGCCCATCGTCGCCGGCGCGGCAATGGCGGCGAGCTCGCTGTCCGTGGTTACCAACGCGCTGCGGCTGCGGCGCACATCGCTCTAAGGAGGCAACATGCCCACGACTGCAACTGCGAAGTACGTATTCGGCAAGACCGTCGGCCTCGGCTTCGACGAGGCCATCGCCCGCGTGACCGAGGCTCTGGCGAAGGAAGGCTTCGGCGTGCTCACCGAGATCGACGTCAAGGCGACGCTGAAGAAGAAGCTCGGCATCGACGTCGCGCCCTACCGCATCCTCGGGGCCTGCAATCCGCAGTACGCGCACAAGGCGATCGAGTTCGAGCCGCAGATCGGCGCGCTCCTGCCCTGCAATGTGGTGGTGCGTGAGGAAAAGGGCAAGACGCGCATCGACATCATGGACCCGCACTCGGTGCTGCAGCTCGTGGAGCGGCCGGAGATCGAGGCGATTGCGACCGAGGTGCGCAAACGGCTGGAGCGCGTGCTCGCAGCCCTGTAGTCAATGCCGGGGCGGCGCGGCGAGGCCTTCGAGGATCGGGCACTCGGGCCGCTCGTCGCCGTGGCAATGCTCGGCGAGTTCTTGCAGCGTGCGTTTCATGGCCTGCATTTCGGAGATGCGCGCGTCGAGCTCCGCAATGTGCTCCTGCGCCAGGGCTTTCACCTTGCTGCTCGGCCGGCGCTGGTTGCGCCACAGGCCCAGCAGTTGCTCGATCTGCTTGATCGAGAACCCCAGGCTGCGCGCCTGCCGGATGAAGCGCAGGGTATGCACGTCGCTGGCGGCGTACGTTCGATAGCCCGAATAAGTTCGCGCCGCCTTGGAGATCAACCCGATGCCCTCGTAGTGGCGGATCATCTTCGCCGACACGCCCGAGTGGCGGGCGGCCTCGCCGATATTCATCTGCATCATGTCCATGACTAACCTCCGGTTCCGCGCCAACGCCGCAGCGTCAGTGCATTCGTGACGACGCTCACGCTGCTGAAAGCCATCGCCGCGCCCGCGATGATCGGATTGAGAAAGCCCAAAGCGGCGAGCGGAATGCCGACCACGTTGTAGAAGAACGCCCAGAACAGGTTCTGGCGGATCTTGCGGTAGGTGAGGCGCGAGATGCTGATCGCGTCGGCCACCAGCAAAGGGTCGCCGCGCATCAGCGTGATTCCCGCGGTGTGCATCGCGACATCGGTGCCGGTCGCCATGGCGATGCCGACGTCGGCCGCGGCGAGCGCCGGCGCATCGTTGATCCCGTCGCCCACCATCGCGATCACCTTCCCCTTGCCGCGCAGCGCGGCCACGGTCTGCGCCTTGTCCGCAGGCAGCACTTCCGCCCTGACTTCGTCGATGCCCAGGGCCCGGCCCGCGGCCTCCGCGCTGCCGCGGTTGTCGCCGCTCAGCAGCACGGTCTTCACCCCTTGCGCGTGCAGGGCCGCGATCGCCGCGCGCGCGCCCGCCTTCACCGCGTCGCCGAACGCGAGCAATCCCAGAAGGCTGCGCGCGCCGTCGACTTCCGCGGCAAGCCACGAGATCGACCGTCCTTCCCGCGAGAGCGCCTGCTCGCGCGGGCGGAGTGCCGTCGTATCGATCCCGAGCTCCTGCATCAGGCGCGAACTGCCCAGATAGAGCGTGCGGCCTTCCACCCTCGCCTGCACGCCACGGCCGGGCAGCGCTTTCGCGTCGCTCGCCGCGGGCGGGACGACGCCTTCGGCCGCGGCCTGCTCCATTACCGCGCGCGCGAGCGGATGCTGGCTGCCCTGCTGCAAGGCGGCGGCGAGCCGCAGGAGTTCCGCCCGATCGCCGCCGAGCGGCTCTGCGGCTAGGAGCTGCGGCCGGCCCTCGGTGAGCGTGCCGGTCTTATCGAATGCGACGGTGGTGATGGAGTGCGCGAACTCCAGCGCCTCGGCGTCCTTGATGAGCACGCCGTGGCGCGCCGCCACGCCAGTGCCCGCCATGATCGCAGTGGGCGTCGCCAGGCCCAGCGCGCAGGGACAGGCGATCACCATCACCGCCACGGCATTGAGCACAGCAGGCGTCCAGTTTTCTGTCGCGAGGCCCCAGGCCAGCAGGGTCGCGAGCGCGACCAGCAGCACAATCGGTACGAATACGGCGCTCACTCTGTCGACGACGCGCTGGATCGGCGCTTTCGCCGCCTGCGCGTTCTCGACCAAGCGGATGATGCGCGCGAGCGTGGATTCGGCGCCGACGGCGCGCGTTTCCACCAGCAGCAGCCCGTCGGCGTTGATCGAGGCGCCGGTCACCCGATCGCCCACGCCCTTGGCGACCGGCAGGCTCTCGCCGGTGATCAGCGACTCGTCGACGTGGCCGCGGCCTTCGCGGATCTCGCCATCCACCGGCACGCGCTCGCCAGGGCGCACGACGACGAGATCGCCCACCGCAACGGCGGCGAGCGGCACATCGACGTCCTTGCCGTCGCGGCGCACCAGCGCCCGATCGGGCCGCAGGGCGTTGAGCGCGCGGATTGCCTCGGTGGTCTGACGCTTGGCGCGCGCCTCGAGCCACTTGCCGAGCAGGATGAACGTGATCAACGCGGCCGCGGTCTCGAAGTACAGGTCGTGAATCCCGCCCTGGCCGGCGAGCAAGTGGTACACGGACAGGCCGTACGCCGCACTGGTGCCGAGCGCCACGAGCAGGTCCATGTTGCCCGAAAGCGCCCTTACGGCCTTCCATCCCGCGCGATAGAAGCGCGCGCCGAGCCAGAACTGCACCGGCGTCGCCAAGGCGAGCTGCAGCCAGCCCGGGACCGACCAGTGCGCGCCGAGCGCGAGCCCCGCCATCGGCACGACAAGCGGCAGCGTGAGCAGCGCCGAGACGGCGACCGGCCACCAGTCGGGCAGTGCGCGCGCGGCCGGCGCCGCACTGGCTGCCGAAAGGTCGACGGCATCGGCCTCGTAGCCTGCGGCAGCGACCGCTTTGCGAAGTGCGTCGATGCCGGTACTGGCAAGAGTCGCCACGTGTGCGCGCTCGGTCGCGAGATTGACCGTCGCGGACAGAACGCCTGGCGCCTTCGCGAGCGCCTTTTCGACTCGCGCCACGCAACTGGCGCAGGTCATGCCGCGAATCGCCAGGTCGAATTCCTGCTGCCCGACTTCGTAGCCCGCCTGCGCCACCGCGTCGGCGATCGCCTGGACGCTGACCGGGCGGGCAAGCTTGAGGGACGCCGTCTCGGTCGCCAGATTGACCGACACGGCGCCTACGCCGGGCACCTTCTGCAGGGCGCGCTCGACCCGCCCCACGCACGAGGCGCAGGTCATGCCCGCGATAGGCAGGCGAAGATCGTGGCTTGCCGCTTGCGGCGCGGCAGTCGCCGCCTCTGCTGCGATCGAAGTAGACAAGTCCAGGTTCCCCTTCCCTGAGAGTCGGACGCCAGCCTGAAGGTTCCCACAATAGGAAGGTCAAGTCTCGCCCCGGCCGGATCCCCGGGCCTTGACCTTGCCAGCGTGGGAAGGTGCAGACTCTGGCGGGCGTCGATCATGGGCGCAGAGTCATGATCGAGTTGCGCACGTTCCGATGGAGGCGCACATGAGGCGGGCATTACCGTGGGCCATGATCGCAGCGCTGCTGGCATTCGGCGCGGCAGGCTGTGGCGAGAAAGACCAGGCAGCGCTGTACCAGGACGGCAAATTCCGCGGAAAGACGGACACGCGGCCCTGGGGAAACGCCCCCGCAGCGACCAGCCCGGGGAGCTGGACCAAGGCCGACCGTGAAACGTGGGAGAACGAGATGCGCATGCGCACCATTACCTCCCAGAACGAGCACCGGCGCATCGGCCATTAGTCGAAAGATGCGCTGCTGCGGCGCTCAAGGGGACTTGACCTTACTATCGTGGGAAGGCGCAGAGTCGCCCACAGTCCAATTCAACTAGATAGGAGCAGTGCCATGATCGAGCTGCGCGTAGAAGGCATGACCTGCGGTCACTGCGTGAGCGCGGTGACGCGTGCGGTCAAAGCGGTGGATCCGCAGGCGAACGTCCAGGTCGATCTCGGGGCCGGCAGAGTCCGCGTCGACAGCCGCAGTTCGGCCGACGCCCTCGGCAAGGCGATCGCCGAGGCGGGCTATCCCGCTTCGGCGGCGGGCGAGCAGGCGCCGGCGGCGGCCCAGAAGAAGGGCGGCTGCTGCGCCGCGTGATGAACTCCTAGCACTTGGCGCCGCATGCTTCGACTGGATCGCCACTTGAGGCCCGAGTGACGCGGGCCGGCAGGCGCCAGGTCGGTAAGAGTGCTGATCGTGCAGGACGCAGCCGAACGAACGTGGCAAGTCTATCTTGCCCTTCGCCCTGAGCCGGCGTACGGCCTGTGGGCGCTGGTTGCCGTAAACGCGATCGTGTTCGTGATCTTCGCGTTCAGCTTCGGCAGGCCGCGAACCGCGCTCGAATGGCGCTCGTTCGGCGCTCTGTCGGCCTTCGTCGTGGCGTTGTTCGTGGAAATGTACGGCTTCCCGCTCACGCTATTCGTCCTTTCGGGCTGGCTGCAGTCGAAGTACCCCGAGATCGATCTGCTCGCGCACGACGCGGGTCATCTGTGGCAAACGATCTTCGGCCTGCAAGGTCCCGCCCACGCCACCATGATTCACGTCGCGAGCAACGCGCTCATCGCCGCCGGGTTGGCGCTGATCGTGCTGAGCTGGCGCGCGCTGCGGGCGGCGCAGCGTGCCGGCCGGGTCGCGGCGCAGGGTCCCTACGCCTTCGTGCGCCACCCGCAGTATCTGGGTTTCCTGATGATCATTGTCGCCCTTCTGCTGCAGTGGCCGACCTTCCTGACGCTTGCGATGTTCCCGGTCCTCGTCTGGATGTACTTGCGGCTCGCGCGCCAAGAGGAGCTCGACATGCAGGTGCGCTTCGGCGACGCGTATGTGAGCTCTGTAGCGGGCAAGCCGCGCTTCGTTCCTTTCCTGGGCCGGGTCGTTGCCGTCCAGATGAAACGGACGACCGAGCGCTGATGTGCCACGTGCTGTTGCAGTCCGTACCGTCGAGGGCTTGCGGCTCACGGCGCGAAAACAGAAACCCCCCGGGCGAACCTCCGCGGGGCGCGATGGTCGAACCGGCAGTCGATCGACCGGCCGCCCGGGGGCGCTGCGCCCGCCAAACCCGCCGTCTGATCACCTCATGACGACGGAGGACGCCTGAAGGACCTTTCATCCGCCTTGCCGCGCGCGCGGCGCCGCTTTCTCGCCGGCCTTGCCGGCCTCACGGCGCTGCCGCTCCTTCCAGTTCGCGGAAGCGCCCAAGGCTCATCCGAGCCCGTTCTTGTGCAGGCGCGCCTCGTGGCGGCCGCGAAAGACGTGCAGCTCGTGCCGGACAAGTACCCGGCCACCGGGGTCTGGGCGTACAACGGCACGGTGCCCGGGCCGGTGCTGCGCGCGCGCCAGGGCGACCGGCTGCGCGTGCACGTGGAAAACGCTCTGGAAGAAGCCACCACGGTGCATTGGCACGGGATTCGCCTTCCCAACGCGATGGACGGCGTGCCCTACATCACGCAGCGCCCCATCGAGCCGGGCGCGAGCTACACCTACGAATTCGCGCTGCCGGACGCGGGCACCTTCTTCTATCACCCGCACCAGCGCAGCTACGAGCAGGTCGGCCGCGGCCTCGCCGGCGCGCTCATCGTGGCGGAGCGCGCGCCACCTGAAGTCGACCGCGACGTGCTC
>JAOUGZ010000147.1 GCA_029865405.1 Betaproteobacteria bacterium | reverse complement strand
AGTAAGCTATCGGCATGGCCAGCCAGCTCGAATCCTTGAAGCGGTGTTCCGTGGTCGTCGCCGACACCGGCGACATCGACGCCATCGCCCGCTGGAAACCCCAGGACGCCACCACCAACCCCTCGCTGCTGCTGGCCGCGGCGCAGGAGGCGCGCTTTCGCCCCCTCGTCGACGAGGCGCTGGCGCAGGGCCGGGGCGCCGCCGCGCCGACCCTGGAATGGCTGTGCGTGCTTTTCGGGCGCGAGATCCTGAAGCACGCGCCGGGGCGCGTGTCGACCGAAGTGGACGCGCGGCTGTCCTTCGACACCGAGGGCTCGATGGCCAAGGCGCGCCGCTTCATCGAGCTCTACGAGGCCGCGGGCGTGGGGCGCGAGCGCGTGCTGATCAAGCTGGCGAGCACGTGGGAGGGCATCCGCGCCGCCGAGCGGCTCGAGCGCGAGGGCATCCACTGCAACATGACGCTGCTCTTTTCCTTCGCCCAGGCGGTGGCCTGCGCCGAGGCCGGCGTGACGCTCATTTCCCCCTTCGTCGGCCGCATCTACGACTGGCACAAGGCGGCGCGCAAGGTCGAGGACATCGCCCTGGAGGACGATCCCGGGGTCGCGTCCGTCGCGCGCATCTACGGCTACTACAAGAAGTTCGGCTACGCCACGCAGGTGATGGGCGCGAGCTTCAGGAAGACCGGCCAGATCCTGGCTCTTGCCGGCTGCGACCTGCTCACCATCGCGCCCGACCTGCTGGAGAAGCTCTCCCGGGCCGAGGGCGCGGTCGAGCGCCGTCTGTCGCCGCAGCAGGCCGCGGCGCTCGCCCTGGAGCGCGTCTCGCTCGACGAGAAGAGCTACCGCTGGCGGCACAACGAGGATGCGATGGCGGTGGAAAAGCTCGCCGACGGCATCCGCCGCTTCGACGCCGACGCGCAAAAGCTCGAGCAGTTCGTGCTGCCGCTTCTCGGGGAGCGGCGCGCCGCCGCCTGAGCGCGTGCCCGCGTCGATTCACACCGCGCTCGAAGCGCGTGCCGGCGGGCGCGTCGCGCGCCTCACGCTCGACAACCCGGCGAAGCTGAACGCGCTCGATGCCGCGGCGATACTCGGTCTCACCGAAGCGATGCGTGCCCTGGCCGGCGACACCGAGCTGCGCGCCGTGGTCCTCACTGGCGCGGGCGAAAAGGCCTTCTCGGGCGGCGTCGACGTCGTGGAGCTCGGCGCCGCCACGGCCGACACGGCGCGCGCGGGCATCACGCGGCTGCACCGGTGCATCACCGCGGTCCGCGAGTGCCCGGTCCCGGTCATCGCGCGCGTGAACGGCTACTGCATCGGCGGCGCGCTGGAACTGGCGGCGGCCTGCGACCTGCGGGTGGCCGCCGATCACGCGCGCTTCGGCATGCCGGAGGTGCGCCTCGGCATCCCCTCGGTGATCGAAGCCGCGCTGCTGCCGCGGCTGATGGGCGCGGGGCGCGCGCGCTGGCTGCTGCTCACGGGCGAGCTGATCGACGCCGCCGAGGCGCTGCACTGGGGCCTGGTGGAACGCGTGGTGGCGGCGCCGGCGCTGGACGCCGAGGTAGACCATGCTCTGGACGCAATCCTCGCGGGCGGCGCCGAGGCGATTCGCGCGCAAAAGCGCCTGAACCGCGCCTACGAGGAATTGCCGTTCGGCGACGCGGTGGCGGCGAGCATCGATGCGTTCGAAGCCGCCTACGCCACCGGCGAGCCCGCGCGGCTCATCGGCGACTACCTGCGCCGCAGGCGGAAATAGAGCCAGAGCAGCGCGTAGGCGAGCGCCGGCACGGCGAGCGCCAGGATGAGCGGCTGGACCGCCTTCGCTTCTTCGCCGTCGCTGAACGCGAGGATGGTGGCGGCGTTGAGCGCGCACACCACCACCCAGATCGCCGTGCCGAGCAGCCAGAAGCGCTTCCAGAGCGCCATCAGCCGATCGGCAGGCGCCGCAGCTGCTCGAGATCCTGCGCCGCCTTGGCCTCGGCCGCCTGCGCCGCCTGGTGCAGGCGCGCGCGCTCCGCCTCCTCGAGGAGCGGCGTGCCCGGCGCCACGGCGCGCAGCTTGTCCTGCGACTCCCGGTGCGCGTCGTACAGGCCGGCGAGCGCGCCCAGCGCCGAGCGGTAGTCGAAGTTATCGCGTTCGGCCCGGTCCTTGAGCGCGAGCGCGCGCTGGATCCAGCCCGCGCCGCGGCCCTCGGCGTTCTCGATGTGCGCGGCGAGCGCGCGACGGCTGGCGAGCGCCGCGGCGAACGCACGCGCGGCGCCGGCCCGCACGCGCACGATGGCGTGCACGTCGACCAGGTAGAGCTCGGCGGCCTCGGCGAGCACCTTGTTGCGCGACGCATCCTCGGCGCGCAGGCGCTCCAGGTGCTGCGCCAGCACCGCCTCGTGCGCCTGCAGCTGCGCCGCGGCCTGCGGCGCGTCCAGCGGCATGCCGGCGGCGGCGCGCAGCCGCGCCGTGGCGTCGGCCACGCTCGCCGTGGCGCTCGACTCCAGGTCGCGCCGCTTCTTCGCGCCATAGAAGAACGTGCCGGCGATGGCGAGCGCGATGACGCCGACAAAGGCGCCGAGGAGGATTCTGCTGCGGGCTGCGGCGGGCATGGCGTTTCCGGATGCGGAGAACGCGCGATTTTACGCCGCCTGCTGCCTCGACTCCGAGCGCTGGTCGATCTGCCGGCCCGGCCGTCGCCGCTCGGCGACAGGAGCGGCGCACGCGCTGCTTGGGACAAGGAGCGGCCAGTAAAGCCGCGTGCCCGCTTCTCTCGGCCCTACACCGGCGGACCACGTCCTTCATTTGTACCGAGCGACGTGGGAGCAGCGCTCATACACTCAGTCCTCAAGCTCGACTTCTTTGAGGTTCGTTGAGTCCAACGCATTTGCCGCCGGCGCCGGCATATTGCCCCTCGCCTTCACGAGCCCGCCACTGGGGGTGATCGCACTGTAGAAGGCGGCGGAACCAATGGCAGTGTCGTCCACGCCCTTGAATCCCGCTGGGTTAGGAAGCACGCTCGTGTTCACCTGCACCCCGAGAATCACGAACGTGGGATTGCTGACAGCTGTGGCGAAGCCTTGCAGCCGTACGTCCGAATTGTCGGCAGGCCCTCGGTCCTCGATTTCAGTCGCGATCACCGAGTTGGCTCCGGAGGCACGGCCGCGAATGCGCACGCTCCTCAGGTTCAAGGGCGCGAGATTCGTCGCAGTGGCCGCGGTGTTCTTGAACTGCGTGAATGCGTTCGCGGTAACTGTGATGCCAGGCAGGCCGGCCACCGCTGTTATGGTGGCGCCGCTGGCAGTCGCATTCGACTCGATCTTCACGCTGTCCTTGAACTTCACCTTGGTCGCGGTGAGCACACCACCCGCAAGACTGCCTTCGACCTCGAGCTTGACCCCCTGTGCGATCTCGATCTGGTCCCCACCCAGGAACATTGTCGAGCCGGTAGTGAGAACCTGCTGGGCGCCGATCTTGAAATTAGATGTCGACGTAAAGGTGGTCACGAAGCCCTCGACCTCGGCCTGGGCGGCGTCGGCAAGGCCCAGCCGATCCGGCTCGACCTTGGTGGCGGTCAGCGTCCCGCAAACGGGGAAGACACCAGCACAGATCGTGCCCTTCACCTCGATGAACAAGTCATTCCAGTTGTTGCCGCTAGGCACTGGCATGTCGCCTATTACGGTTCCAGCACCGTAACTTACCGTCAACGCGCCCACGGCAAAGGTCTGCGCCAAAGAACTGTGACCCGCCACCGTGCCCCGCACCGCGAACACCACGGGCCCGGTCTTTCGTTCGATGAAGGTTGCCGCGATGGATCCGTCGGGTCTACGTTGACCGTGCACTTCCAGCAACGTTCCAGCGAGGATCGACCCGAAGGCAGGCAGGGTGTTGTCGATCAGCGTCGTGTTGTCCACGTGTACTTCTTGACCGAGCACGAACAGCTTCCCTCCGGTACTCGGCGTGCCGGTCGGCGTCGCCTCCAACGGCCCGCGCACGGCTTCCTCGACCTCAACGGTCGTGGCGGTGCCGCTCGTGCTGCTTGCTATCGAACCCCGTACCTCGACCACCATGCCCTTGCGGAGCTCAGTCTCTGGGATGGAGTTGTCGTCGCGCGTAATGGTTGCGCCGCTGGTGGAGAACTCCACGCCGTTGACGAAGATGCTGCCGAAATCGGTCACCGCGCCAAAGCTAACGCCCGTGCCCCCGGTGCCGCCACTGGCGGTCGTGTCTCCCCCGCCGCCGCAGGCCGAAACCGTCAAAACGACCGATGCCGCCAGCGCGAAATTGCGAAAAAAGTTTGCGTTCATGTCACTTGTCCTTTGACCGTTGTTCCAGGTTTTCCTCGAAGTAATAGATGCCGATCCCGGCACGCACGCGTCCCGTACCCTGTTGGGCCGGATTCACGTCGCGGTCGTGCCGGGAGAGCCACTTGTCCATCGCTTCGAGGAGCGATTGGGCTTGGGCAGCACTGAGTGCGCGGAACTCCGCGATGGCTTCTTCCGGCACGTTGTCGTACATCACCTTGCGCTGAAAGCGCGGATCGCTCACGCCGCGCTGCAGGTTGTGATCGATGGTGGCGACGAGGTCGGCCACGTCCGCACCCAGGATGTCGAGCTTGTCGATATCGCTGTTGCGGGGGACGTAGGCACGCGACAGCAGGCGGATGCGGCCCTCAGGCCCCTGCTCCACAGCGCCTACGCGCAATAGTTCGTCCAGCACGGCCCGTGCCGGCACATCACCGCTGTAGCGCTTGACGAGCAGCGCGAAACTCGCCGGGCCCGCGTCCAGCTCCAGCTTGGCCGGGTCGCCGGTGGCGTCCGCGAAATCCGGATCCCTGACCCAGCCGGCGACCACCCGTGCTGCGCGGTTATAGCGTTCGCGGGTATCGCCCACACCAGGCGCCCCTTGCTCGGCGAGGACACGCTGGACTTCCTTGCGGGTCAGTCCGGTCAGGATCGATACCCTGGAAACCGTCTGCTTCTTGCCCGGGATACCGAACTCGCGCATCCCGGTTTCCACGAAGACGCGCCGCGCAACATCTGAAAATTCGTTAAAAGACATACCGTTGCGCAATAGAACGCGAACCAGAGGCACCAAGAGACGGGCAACGGTGGTCGAAATGACTTCCGCAAGGGAGGGTGGCGTACGGTTCACATTTGGGACAATATTCCCAAATATGCCCGCATGTCAATCCCCTTTCGCAGCTCAGGCAATTCGCGCCGTTGCCGAAGGGCGCACGTTCAGTTGCACGCAAGGCGCGCTACATTGACCTTCGAAACCACAAATATCGAGGCCCGCCATGCTGCCCGAACAGAGATCCGCCGCCGACTTCACGTACCGCGAATCCGGCGCCAGGGACGCCCCCGCGCTCGTGCTGCTGCACGGCATCGGCTCGACATCGGTGGGCTGGCGCCTGCAGTACGGTCCGCTGGGACAGCATTTCCGCGTCGTTGCCTGGGACGCACCCGGCTACGGCGGGTCGAAGCCGCTCGCGGGCGAAGCGCCCAGCGTCGAGGCGTACGCCCAGGCGCTGGCGCGCCTGCTCGATGCGCTCGCCATCAAGACCGCGATCATCGGCACCAACTCCTGGGGCACGCCGACCGGCGTCGTGTTCGCACGGCTGTTCCCGCGGCGCGTGCGCGCGCTCGTGCTCGGCGGTCCCGCCGCAGGCTGGGGCTCGCTGCCGCCCGCGGAGCGCGAGCAGCGCGTGGCCGCCCGCGTCGCGCTCGCCGCGTCGCTCGGCATGAAGAAGATGCGCGAGGCCGATGCCGACGGGCTCGTCGCGCCCGGCACGCGTGCCGAGGTGCTTGCCTGGATCAAGAACGCCGACGGCCTCAACGCCGCCGGCTACGCGCAGGCCGCACGCATGCTGGGCGCGGTCGACGTGCCGCGCGAGGCGGCCGCGGTGACCTGCCCGGCGACGGTGGTGGTCGGCGAGAAGGACCTGCGCACGCCGCCCGAGACCAACGCCCGGCGCATCGCCGCCGCGTTGCCGAACGCGTCGCTGCAGCTGATTCCGGGCTGCGGGCACCTGCCGCACCTGGAGCATCCGGAGGTCTTCAACGCGGCGGTGCTGGCGATGCGCAAGGCAGTGGGCGAGCCCAGCGCCGCATGAACGCGCCGCAGACGCAGGAATTCCTCACCTTGCATGAAATCGTCGCGGCGGCGCGCGCAAATCTCGCGCCAGGGCCCTGGAGCTACCTGATCGGCGGCACCGAGACCGAGACCACGCTGCGCCGCAATCGCCAGGCACTCGATGCCGTCGCCTTCCGGCCGCGCGTGCTTCGCGACGTGAGCCGGGTGGACGCGGGCGCAGCCTGCCTCGGCCGGAAGGTGCGCCTGCCGGTTCTCCTCGCGCCGATCGGCGGGCTCGAATCGTTCGTCGAAGGCGGCGCGGCGGCGGCAGCGCGCGGCGCCGCGCAGTTCGGCGTGCCGCAGATGCTGTCCTCGGTGTGCAAGCCGGGGCTGGAAGAGACCGCCGCCGCCGCCGACACGCTGCGCATCTTCCAGCTCTACGTACGCGGCGACGATGCCTGGGTGGACGACCATGTGCGCCGCGCGCGCGAGCACGGCTACCGGGCGTTCTGCCTCACGGTGGACGTGGCGATGTACAGCCGGCGCGAGCGCGACATCGCCGGTCGCTTCGTCAAGCCCTGGCGTGCCGGTGCCGCGGCTGGCCGCAATTACCAGGCCGCGCTCTCCTGGGACCAGGTCAAGCGCTTCAAGGACCGGCACGACCTGCCGCTGATCCTGAAGGGC
>JAOUGZ010000702.1 GCA_029865405.1 Betaproteobacteria bacterium | reverse complement strand
GCGAATCGCCTCGGCAACCTCGGCCGCCGTGCGGCAGGTCAGGTACTCGACCCGGTCCGGCAACAGGCGCTGGTCGAGCACTTCCAGCCGGTCGCCTTTCCAGCGCAACGCCTCGACCGTCACACCAGCTTCTCGGTGCCGCCGTCCACCGGCACTTGCGCGGCGGTGGTCTTGGCGAAAAGCGGCCCGCACATCTCTGCGGCGAGCTCCGCCACGTCCCTCGAGGACACCTCGGTCTTGAGGAGATTGTTCTTCCGGTATTGCTCGACGCTCATGTTGTACGCCTTGGCGCGCGAAGCAAGGACCTCCTCGGTCCAGAGCGCCGTGTCGTAGACCGCATTGGGGTGGATCGTGTTGACGCGGATCCCGTTCTTGGCCCACTCCAGGGCGGCGACCCGCGCCAACTGGTTCAGCGCCGCTTTGGACGCCGAGTAGGCCGCAGCCCCGGGGCCTGGTGCGGGCACGTTCTTCGAACCGATCACCACCACCCGGCCACCGCGCGGGGCGAGCGCGAGCAGCGGATGCACCGCCTGCACGACGAGCAGGTTGCTCTCCACGTTGACTGTCATTGCGCTGCGCCATGACTCGATTGACAGGGACTGGATGGGGGCGGAGGAGGGGAAGATCCCGGCGTTGAGCACCAGCATGTCGACACCGCCGAAGCGCCGCACCCCGGCCGTGACCGCCGCATCGATCGCCGAGGCATCGGTCAGGTCGCAGACCATGCCGAGGTAGTCCGGGCGGTTGAACAGGGTCTCGATCGCTGCATTGCGGTCGAGGCCGAGCACCGCTGCGCCGCGCTTGAGCAGCGACTCCACGCAGGCCTTGCCGATGCCGGAGGCGGCACCGGTGACGAGCGCGACCTCGCCGGCGAACGCAGGCGGCGTGCCGCCCTTGCGCAGTTTCGCTTGCTCGAGGTCCCAGTACTCGATGTCGAAGATGTGCCGGTCCTCGAGCGGCCGCCAGCCGCCGAGCGCCTCGGCGCGCAGGATCACGTCGATGGTGTGCTCGTAGAGCTCTTCCACGATGCGCGCTTCGCGCGCGCTGCGCCCGAACGCGGCGAAGCCCAACTGCGGATCCAGGGCCATGCGCGGCGCCGGATCGAGCATCGTCTTCGGCTCCTTGGCCTTCGCCGCGTTGCGCTCGAAGTAAGAGCGGTACGCGGCGCCGAAGCCGGCCACGTCCCGGCCCAGCATCGGCACCGGCTTGGTGCGGATGACGTGATCCGGCGTCGCCGGGCTGCCTTGCGAGAGGCGCTGCACCTCGGGGTGGCGTGCGAAGTTCAGGAAGTGCGGCGCGTCGTTGCACCGGCAGAGCATGGGAAAGCCCGCGGCTTGCGACACGTTCCGGCGCAGCTGCGCGGCTTCCTCGCGCGGAAAACCGTTGGCCGCGGCGGACGGCAGGCCCACGCTCCAGGCCTTCTTCGCCGCCAGGTACTTCTCCGCCATGCTCACCAGCTCGATCATCAACTCGTAGGATTCACGCGCGTCTTCGGCAAACGAAAAAACGCCGTGCGACAGCAACACCATGCCCACGGTCCCCTTTCTTGCCTGCTTCGGAAATTCGCGCGCGCAATAGGCTGCCAGGTCGAAGCCGGCCATGATGTAGGGAATGATCACCGCCTTGTCGCCGTAGATGTCGCGCGCGCGTGCCGCGCCGTCGGGCGAATTGGAGACCGACAGCACGGCATCGGCATGCGTGTGATCGACGTATTTGTGCGGCAGAATGGCGTGCAGGATGGTTTCCACCGAAGGCGCCGGCGCGCCGGCGCGCAGCGTATGCGTGGCCAGCTCGTTCACCATCTGCGGATCGGACAGGGCGGGCAGGGCGGCGAGCCGCCGCACGTAGGCGAGCTGCACGGGCACGAAGCCCGCCGCCTCGATGGTCTCCATGTCCCAGCCGCTGCCTTTCACATACAGGACCTCTTCTTCCTCGCCGAACAGGTTCTTCTCGCGCAGCTTGACCGAGGTATTGCCGCCGCCGTGCAGCACGAGCGACTTGTCGCGACCCAGCAGGCGCGAGGTATAGACGCGCAGGCCGAGCGGGCCGGCATGTTGCTCGGCTTCGGCATCATTCCACAGGCTTTTCATCCGGCGAATTATACTTTTGCGCCATGCCACGCATCGAAGTGCTCGACTGGGAAGCGGCGCGGACGGAA
>JAOUGZ010000146.1 GCA_029865405.1 Betaproteobacteria bacterium | reverse complement strand
GCGAGCCGAGGAAGCCGGCGCCGCCGGTGACCAGGATCTTGTGCATGCGGCGCATTCTACCCGCGCGCTACACTTGTGCCCGATGAGCGCCCACGCCCTAAGCGTCGCCCCGATGATGGACTGGACCGACCGGCACTGCCGCTACTTCCTGCGGCAGGTGTCGGCACGCGCCTTTCTCTACACCGAGATGATCACCACCGGCGCGCTACTGCACGGCGATGTCGAGCGCCACCTCGCGTTCAGCGAGGCGGAGCACCCGGTCGCGGCGCAGCTGGGCGGAAGCGAGCCGGAGGATCTCGCGCATTGCGCGAAGCTGGTCCAGGAATACGGCTATGACGAAGTGAACTTGAACTGCGGCTGTCCGAGCGAGCGCGTGCAGAAGGGGGCGTTTGGCGCGTGCCTGATGGCTGAACCGGCGTTGGTGGCGGAATGCGTCAGTGCCATGCGGGAGTCGGTTTCGATCCCGGTGACGATAAAGCACCGCACCGGGATCGATCAGATAGAAACCTATGCGTTTCTGGCCCGGTTCGTGGACATCGTGTCGCGTGCCGGTTGCGGCACCTTCATCGTCCACGCCCGCAATGCCGTGCTGAAGGGCCTCTCCCCCAAGGAGAACCGCGAGATCCCTCCCCTCAAGCACCATTACGTATACCGCCTCAAGCAGGACTTCCCGCGCCTCGAAATCGTCATCAACGGCGGCATCACGTCCTGGGAGCAGATCAACGGCCACCTGGCCCACGTCGATGGCGTGATGCTCGGGCGCGCCGCCTATCACGACAGCTGGCTGCTGGCGGACCCTGGCAAGACGCGCGCCGGCGTGGTGCGCGCCATGGCCGATTACGCCGCTGGGCTGCCGAGCCTGCGGCTGGTCGCGCGCCACATGCTCGGCCTCTTCCACGGCCATCCGCGCGCGCGGCTGTGGCGGCGCATGCTGTCCGACCCCGCGCGGCTTTCGCAGAACGACCCGAAGCTGCTGCTCGACGCGCTCGACGCAGTAGAATCCGGCTCCAAGGAGACCCCCCATGAGCGCCGTCCTCAAGCCGAAGAGTTCCAAGCCCGTTCGTGAGCGCGTCGGCCGCGAAGAATGGCAGATGCGCGTCGATCTCGCCGCCGCCTACCAGCTGGCGGCGATCTACAAATGGACCGACCTCATCTACACGCACTTCTCGGCGCGCGTGCCCGGAAGCGAGGACTTTCTCATCAACGCCTACGGGCTGATGTTCGACGAGATCACCGCCTCGAACCTGGTGCGCATCGACGCCCGCGGCAAGGTGATCGACGACCCGCTCGACCTGGGCTACAACGAGGCCGGCTTCGTGATCCACGGCTGCGTGCACGAGGCGCGCCCGGAGATCAATTGCGTGATCCACACGCACACGCGCCCGGGCGTCGCCGTGTCGGCGATGAAGTGCGGGCTGCTGCCGATCAGCCAGCACGCCATGCGCGTGCAGCAGCAATGCGCCTACCACGACTACGAGGGCATCGCGCTCGACATGAGCGAGCGCGAGCGCATGGCGGCGAGCCTCGGCAGGACCTCGAAGGTGATGATCCTGCGCAACCACGGCCTGCTCACGCTGGGCGAGACGGTGCGCGAAGCCTTCGAGCTGATGTACTACCTCGACTGCGCCTGCCAGATCCAGGTCGACGCGATGGCCGGTGGGCTCGAGAACGTGCAGCGCATGTCGCAGCGCGCTGCCGACACCGCCACCGAGCAGTTCCAGCGCGACGACCGGCCCTCGACGCACAAGGACTGGCCGGCGCTGCTGCGCCTGCTCGAGCGCCGCGGGATCGACTACACGGGCTGAGGCGCGCGCGCCGGCAGGCGCATCACGGTGACGATCGAGACCGCGAGCGCGACCACCACGGCGTAGAACACCGCGGACGCCGCGCCGCGGTCGAGCAGCCAGCCGAACAGCACCGGCGCGGCGATGGCGCCGACGTCCAGCCCCGAGTACACGAACCCGTAGACCTTGCCGGTGGCGCCGGCGGGCGCCGCCGCGCGCACGATCAGATCGCGCGAAGGGTTGACCACGCCGCTGGCGAAGCCCGCCACGCCGAGCAGCATGGGCAGCGCGAGCGCGGGCAGCCAGCCCGCGGCCAGCACCAGGATGAGCGCGCCGCTCGCCGCCATGCCGCCCATCGCCACGAGATCGTGCCGCTCGACGCGCACCGCCAGGAATCCGCCGCAGAACACGCCGACCGCGGCGCCGACGAGGTTCGCGGTCAGCGCCGCCGAGGCGAGCTGCACGTGCGTGCCGTACTGCGACACCATCGCGGCGATGCCGAAGGTCTGGATGCCGACGAAGGCCACGCCGAGCATCACGAAATAGCCGAAGCACATGAGCACCGGCGCCTGCACGAGCGAGCGCGCCCCGGATGCGCCCTGCTCCGTGCGCGCCGGCGCCGCCTCGAGCTCGCGTCCCTGGGCGGCGAGCAACGCCGCCACGACTGCGCCGATGGCTGCGGCGCCGAGCAGCGCCGTGCGCCAGTCGAAGGCCGTGGCCATGGCGACGCCGTAGGCCGGCGCCGCGGCAAAGCCGAGATAGCCGGCGATGCCGTGCCAGCTGAACGCGTAGCCGAGGCGGCTCCTCGTCACCCGCGCATTGAGGATGGAGAAATCCACCGGATGGAAGACGCTGTTGCCCATGCCGCCGATCACCGCCGCGGCGAGCAGCATCGGAAGATTCTGCGCCAGGCCCGCGAGTCCGACCCCCGCCACGGCGAGCGTCAGGCCCGCCAGCAGCACCCGGCGCGCGCCGTAGCGGTCCACCGCGAACCCGGCAAGCGTCTGGCACACGCCCGAGACCATGTAGTACAGGCCGACCGTGGCGCCGAGCGCCGCGTAGGACACGCCGAGGTCGCCCTTGATGAGCGGAAACAGCACCGCCGTCGAAATCTGGAAGAAGTGCGACAGGCCGTGCGCGAGCGCCACCAGACCGATCGTTCTTACGTCCTGGCGCAGCGCGTCAGCGGCAACGCTCATCGATGAACCTCGTCATGGCCTCGAGCGTCGCCTGTGGCTGATCGCGAAACGGCGCATGGCCGCAGGCGGCGAGCTTGCGCAGCTCGCAGGGCCCGCGCACGCCGCGCCGGATCGCCTCCACCTGCGCCATCGTGCCGTATTCATCGTCTTCGCCCTGGATCGCCAGCACCGGGCAGGCAATGCCCGGCAGGTATTCCTCGATGTTCCATTGCAGGAACTCCGGGTCGAGCCACACGTCGGCCCAGAGATGGAAGGTCTTGCGCGGATCGCGGTGGTACTTGGCGAGGCGCTGCGCGAGGTCGGTTTCATCGAATGCCGCGTTCGCCTTGCGGATGCTCTCCACGCAAATCGGCTCGACGAACACATGCGGCGCCATCAGCGCGAGCCCGCGCACCGCGTGGCCCGAGCCCGCATGGATGAGCGCAATCGAGGCGCCGTCCGAGTGCCCGATGAGCACCGGGCGCTCGATGGCGAGCTTGGCCAGCAGCTCGGGCAGCGCCTCCAGCGCCTCGCGGTGCATGAAGCGCACGTCGACGCGCGGCTCGGCGAGGACGTCGGACTGCCCATAGCCGTAGCGGCTGTACACCAGCGCGTGGCAGCCGGTCGCCTGCGCCACCTGCTGCGGAAAATCGCGCCACTGGCGGATCGAGCCCAGGCCTTCGTGCAGGAAGACGAGCGTCGGCTTGCCCGGCGCGCCGGCATCGCGCCACTCGTACTCGAGCGCGTGGCCGGCGCAGGTGACGAAAGGCATGGCGGCGAGTTATAGCACGCAGGGGATAATGTCCGCCTGTGCGTTTCGCCGCTCCTCCCGCATGAAGCCGCTCGCGTTCGACGCCGCCCTGCGCGCGCGGCTCGCCACCAATCTTTCGCGCCTTGCGCCCGCGCCGCACGCAGCGCCCGGGCTGAAGCGCGCCGCCGTCTGCGTGCTCGTCATCGACGACGGCCATGGCGAGGCCGCGTTGGTGCTCACCCGTCGCGCGGAGCACCTGAGTACCCATTCCGGCCAGTACGCGCTGCCGGGCGGACGGATCGACGGCAAGGAAACGCCGCTCGATGCCGCCCGGCGCGAGGCGCGGGAGGAGATCGGGCTGGCGCTGACGCCCGATGCTTTCGTCGGCACGCTGGACGAATTCCCGACGCGCTCCGGCTACCTGATCACGCCGCTCGTCGCGTGGGTGTCCCCTGGAGCCGTATTGCATCCGAATCCTGCCGAAGTGGCGAAGGTGTATCGAGTCCCGCTGGCCGACCTGGGGCGACCGGGGTCGCCGGAGTTCGTTTCCATTCCCGAGAGCGATCGGCCGGTGATCCGCTACCCGTTGCTCGGCACGCTGATCCACGCGCCCACCGCGGCCGTGCTGTACCAGTTCATGGAAGTCGCGGTGCTCGGCCGTGCGACGCGCGTCGCGCACCTCGAGCAGCCGGTGTGGGCCTGGCGCTAGAGGTAAGAATCGCCCCCCTTACTTTCGACGTTACATCGTGGTAGCCGCGGCTCCAGCTATTACCCTCGGTGTGTTCAGATGTTCAGGCTGATTCAAGCGGTTGGTGGCATGGCGCCAAACGCAGTCCCGCGTCCAGTTTGGCCAGCCCCTACAGGCCTACCAGGCAAGCTTGGGCATCCTAGTTTCATGCCGCAGCGCTGACCTGCGGCCGACCCGCCTTCCACGGTTTGGAGGGGCAATGAAGGCGGGGTGTAGAATCTCGCGAGCCATGGACGAGACCGAGCTTCTCAAGCGAATCACGATTGATACCCGCATTTTCGGGGGCAAGCCGATCGTGCGCGGGCATCGGCTTGCCGTGGAGCATGTGCTGGGCATGCTCGCGGCTGGCGACACGGTGGAAGGACTGGTCGCCGCGTATCCGTGGCTGGAACGCGAAGACGTGCTCGCTTGCCTCGCATACGCGCGGCGTGTCGTAGGGCACGAGCGCGTAGAACCGCGCATCGTCGATGCGGCGGCTTGAGGGTCCTGCTCGATAGCTGTATCTGGCCCGGCGCGAAGCGGGGCATCGCCGGGGCGGGACACCAGGTCGAATGGGTGGGCGACTGGGAGTCGGATCCCGGCGACGCCGATATCCTCGCGCACGCCGCCCGGCACGCTCAGACCATCGTCACCTTGGACAAGGACTTCGGCGAGCTCGTCGTCGCGCTGGGGCACGCGCACGCCGGAATCGTGCGTCTTGTGCTCCGGGCAGTGCTCAATCACTGCAGTGTAGGCGTGCACGGGATGAATTGCAGCGCGTCGGCAGGAGGGTGTTCAGACGGGCAACATCCTCAAAGCGCCATCGGCCGCCAGTAGCCCGTGAGCTCCAGGTAGCCGCGGCCGACTTCGCTGCCCGCGCGCAGCGCGCGCACCGCGCCCTCCCAGTAGATCGTACCGGTGCTGCGGCGCGCGTCGAGCTCCTGGTCGTCCATCAGCGGCGTGAGGTCGTACTGCTCGCCGCCCGCCGCCACGCGCATCGCCACGGGGTACTCGACGCCGGTGCGCGGCGAGCGCCAGCTGCGCAGGGGCGTGAATGTCGTGCCCTCGGGCGCGTAGTGCACCCCGCCCTGCCGGTCGCGAATGCGGAACGCCATCAGCGCGCGACCGTCATCGAGATTGAGCCCGCACCAGTCCCAGCCGGCGGCCTCGGGCGCGAGGTACTGGCTCGACCATTCGTGATCCAGCCACGCAACGCCGCGCACCGGCGCGCCGTCGAGCGTGCCGCTGGCCGCCATTTGCGGGCGGCTGTAGTAGTAGCTCGCTTCCTCGGGCCGATGCCCCTTGCGGCTGAAGCCATCCTCGCCCTGGAGCAGCGGCGCAGCGGACGCCTCGAGCGCAAGGTCGAGGACGAAGTCGCGCGCCGCGATCCTCGCCCGGTACTGTCCCCGCTCGAGCGCGAAGCGCCAGTCGTCGATCCAGGCCTCGGTGGTGCGCGTCGCCGCGCCGGCCAGGCCGAAGGCATCGCGCGACGCGCGCTCGTCGTGGCGCAGGCGCCCATGGCGCGGATCGGCGATCGCCGCGTGCGCGAGGAGTATCTGGTGCGGGGCGAACTTGCTCGGGTTGGCGCTCTCCCAGGGCGCACGCGCGCGAAAGAACGTCACCTGGAAGCCGACCCGGTCCGCGCCGCGCTCGAGCCAGCCGGTGGCGTACCACCATTCCGTGCGGTACTCCGGATGCGCGCCGTGATCGCGCGGAAAACGCAGGCGCCGGCCGGGCGCCACCACCGGATAGGCCACGTCCCCGGCGCGCGCGAGCGGTGCCGCCAGCAGCGCGAGGAGAAAAGCGCGCCTTCTCACCAGTCTTCCTTGACCGCGCGCACCGGCGCCATGCCCATGGCCTCGCGCCCGGAAAGCCACGCGGTGAGCATGGCGAGCGCAAGCAGGACGGCGGTTAGACCGAACAGGAAGGCATACGGGGGATGCAGGTCCATGCTCCAGCCGAAGGACTGCGGATTCACCACGAACACCAGCACCAGGCTGATGGACGCCCCGAGCACCAGACCCGCGGCCGCGCCCGCCAGCGCCAGCAGCGCGCCTTCGGCGGCGAGCATCGTGCCGATCTCGAGGCGCGTCATGCCCAGATGGCGCAGCACGCCGAACTCGCGCCGGCGGGCAAGAACCAGCGCGCCGAGGCTCGACGACAAACCGAACAGCCCTACCAACACCGCCACCGCTTCCAGCGCGTAGGTGACGGCGAAGCTGCGGTCGAAGATCGCGAGCGAGAGCCGGCGGATCTCGCCGGGCGTGCCGAAGTCGAGCTGCTCGCCTCCGGGTAGCGCGCGCACGGC
>JAOUGZ010000701.1 GCA_029865405.1 Betaproteobacteria bacterium | reverse complement strand
AGGGAATGGGCGTGCGCAGGCGCCAGGCGGCGTAGGAGGTGTCCATCTCGGTCTCCGCGGCGAAGCGCAGGATCATCTCGCGGCCTTCCGGGTTGGACACCACGCGCTTCAGCATGCCCTCGAGGATGAAGATCTGCTCCATCTCCTCGTCGCCCTGACGCACCACCGGCTCGCCCTTGCGGAAGTCGGCGACCACCAGGAGCGGCTCGAGCTCGCTCCACTGTGCGGCGGTCATGCCCCGCAGCAGCTGGTTCTGCCGGAGCTGCAGGCGGATGCTGTTGCGCTGCGGGTGGTTCGGGAAAGCGGTCATCGGAGGCGGGATTTTAGACCCTTGACCTGAGTCAAGGCCGCGCGCGGGGCGCGCTTCTTACCATACGTTTCCCCTCGAGGAGGCCATCATGGGCACCGTCGAACCGCAAATTGCCACCGATGCACAGGCCGCCGTGACCGACGGCTTTCAGCTGGTCATCGATGCGCTCAAGCTCAACGGCATCGACACGATCTACGGTCTGCCGGGCATCCCGATCACCGACCTCACCCGCCGCGCCCAGGCCGAGGGCCTGCGCGTGCTCGCGTTCCGCCACGAGCAGAACGCCGGCTACGCCGCCTCCATTGCGGGGTACCTCACGCAAAAGCCCGGCATCTGCCTCACGGTGTCCGCGCCGGGGTTCCTGAACGGTCTCAACGCGCTTGCCCATGCCACCACCAACTGCTTCCCGATGATCCTCGTCAGCGGCTCGAGCGAGCGAGAGATCGTCGATCTGCAGCAGGGCGACTACGAGGAGATGGACCAGCTCGCCATCGCCAGGCCGCTCGCCAAGGCGGCGTTCCGCGTGCTGCACGCCGAGGACATCGGCGTGGGCATCGCGCGCGCCATCCGCGCAGCCCTCTCCGGCCGCCCGGGCGGCGTTTATCTGGATCTGCCGGCAAAGCTCTTTGCGCAGAGCATCGACGCCACGGCCGGCAGGAACTCGCTGATCAAGGTCGTGGACCCCGCGCCGAAGCAGATCCCCGCGCCCGATGCCGTGCAGCGCGCGCTGGCGCTGCTCAAGGGCGCGAAGAAGCCGCTCATCGTCCTCGGCAAGGGCGCGGCCTATGCCCAGGCCGACGCGCAAGTGCGCGCGCTGGTCGAGAAGACCGGCATCCCGTATCTCCCCATGTCGATGGCCAAAGGGCTGCTGCCCGATACGCATGAGCAGTGCGCGTCCGCCGCGCGCTCGTTCGTGCTGCCCGGCGCCGACGTGGTGATGCTGATCGGCGCGCGCCTCAACTGGCTGCTCTCGCACGGCAAGGGCAAGACCTGGGGCGGCAAGTCGCACAAGGACTGGGGCGGGCAGAAGTTCATCCAGGTCGACATCTCGCCCATCGAGGCCGACAGCAACGTGCGCATCGACGCGCCCGTGGTCGGCGACATCGGCTCGTGCGTCGCGGCGCTCCTGCAGGGCATCGGCACCGGCTGGGCGAAGCCGCCCGCGGAGTGGCTGAACGCGGTGAGCGAGAAGAAGACCGCCAACGTCGCGAAGATGGCGGAGACGCTGGCGAAGGATCCTGCGCCGATGAACTTCCACAGCGCGCTCGCCGTGGTGCGCGACATCGTCAAGGCAAACCCCGACGCGATGTTCGTCAACGAGGGCGCCAATGCGCTCGATTTCACGCGCAGCATCGTCGACATGTACAAGCCGCGAAAGCGCATCGACGTCGGCACCTGGGGCATCATGGGCGTCGGCATGGGCTACTGCGTCGCCGCCGCCGTGGAGACCCAGCAGCCGGTGATCGCGATCGAGGGCGACAGCGCGTTCGGCTTCTCGGGCATGGAAGTCGAGACCATCTGCCGCTACAAGCTGCCCGTGTGCGTGGTGATCCTCAACAACAACGGCGTCTACAAGGGCACGGACGTCAACCCGCGGGGCGGCGACGTCGCGCCCACGGTGTTCGTGAAGGACGCGCGCTACGAGAAGCTGATGGAGGCCTTCGGCGGCGTGGGCGTGTACGCCAGGACGCCCGCCGAGCTGCGCAAAGGCATGGAAGAGGCGATCCGCTCGCGCCGGCCCACGCTCATCAACGCCGTGATCGACGAAACCGCCGGCACCGAGAGCGGCCGCATCACGAGCCTGAATCCGAGCGCGAAAAAGAGATAGGTTTCCGGAGAAGAGAATGGA
>JAOUGZ010000700.1 GCA_029865405.1 Betaproteobacteria bacterium | reverse complement strand
GCGGAAAGCGTGGCATTGGCGTTGATCGAGCGCGACACCACCTGTCCGAGCTGGCTCTCGAACAGGTGCGGGCTGGTGCGCGTGATCACCTGCCGGTACGCGCTGCCCGCGGTACCCGAGCCGTAGAGATTCCCGGACAGCGCGTTGAAGGGCGTGGAGCCGTTCGTCCCGACCTGATACTGGATCACTTCCTGGCCGGAGAGGAACACCGCGTTGCCGGACGCCGAGATGCAGGTGAACAGGGTCTGCCCGTTCTGCGCGGCGAGCAGATCGCCGATCCGGCCGCCCCAACCCAGGCGCGCGCCCTCGCCGATGGGCGTATTCGCCTGCCAGACCGACTGCTGGTCGTTGTGCGAGAACAGCTTCGGCGGCAGGGGCACCGAGCGCGCCTGGTACTGCGCCTTGGTGGTCGGCACGATGAGCGGGCCGACGTTGGCCACCACGGCCAGCCTGCCCAGGTCGTAGAGCGACTTGAACGAGGTGAGCGCGGGGTGAAACGCGAAAGGCCGTCCGCCCTGCGCCGCCACGGGCGCCGTCGCCGTGGCCGTGAGCGCATCGCGCGCGAACGCGATGCTGTCGCGTGCGCTGACGTACGCCGCGTGCTCCGCGGGGTCGTACGGCATGATCGTGTTGGTGTGATCGTTGCCCCCGAACAGGAACAGGCAGACGATCGCCCGGTAATCCGGTGCGCCCTGCGCGGCGGCGGCGCCGATGGCGGCGAGATTGAGCGCGAAGGGCGCACCGGCGCCGGCGAAGGACAGGGCCGAGGCCCGCTTGACGAACTCGCGTCGCGAAAGCCTGCTGCTCATGGCGAATCTCCTATTTCTGCACCACGAATTCGGGCGCCGACAGGGCGAACAGCGCGGCGAGATAGACCCGGTTCTGGCGCCCGGGCGTGGGATTGCTGGCGCTGATCGCCACCGAATTCACCGCCGCCAGCATGGCGCTGCGGGTTTCGGCGCTCAGGGTGCCGTAGGTGAGCAGCAGGTCGATGCGGTCGATCAGCCGGCTGGGGTCGTTGGCCAGCGCGATTTCCGCGGCATAGTCCGGCTGGATGTCCCGCGGGCTGTTCGAGCCGGCGCCGGACTGCACCGCCGTGCGCATGAAGTTCGCGTAGCCCGCCACGGAGACCTCGTGGATGATCTGGAACTCCGGCGCCACCAGGTTCGCCGCGGCGATCGCCGTGTTCGGCGGCACGTATCCCGGCCGGTAGAAATTGAACACCGAAGGCGCGCGCATCGGCGACTGGCCGAGCGAGCCGGCCGCATCGTCGGTCGTGCCGAGCAGGAAGTTGCCGCTCGCCGAGCGGGCGTTGAAGGCGCGCATCCAGGCGCTGAGGCGCAGGACCGGCTCGCGCACCCGGCCGAAGGTCGGATCGGCGGTCTTCGTCATGTCGCGCGCTTCGTCGTCGAGCAGGATGGCGGCGAGGGTGGCGCGCAGATCGCCGCGCCGACCGCTGCCGAAGGTCCAGCCGTGCCCGGTGAAGCGGCCGGCATTGAACGCCTGCGACACGCGCGCGACGTAGGCCGCGCTCGGATTGCTGGTGACCAGGCGCTGGATCAGCTGGCGGCCGAAGAACGGCGCGACGTTCGGGTGATTGAAGATCGTATCGAGCGCGATGCGCAGGCTCGCGCGCGGATCGGGCGTGGCCTGCGCCGGGATCGTGGTGCCGAGGAAATTCTTCACCAGGACGGAGTGGTATTGCGGGTAGTCCTGCATCGGCAGCACATCGCGGTTCGGGTCAGGGGGCGGATTGCTCGAGCCCGAGAAGCGCCCGTTCTGCTTGTCCGGGCCGGCCCAGCTGAAGCCGGTGAACACCCGCGACAGGCCGACGATGTCCGCCTGGCCGTAGGTCTCGACCGGCTGGCCGTTCACCAGCAGCAGCGACCCGTCCGCATTGAGCTGGTGCAGGCCGATGGAGAACAGCTGCATCACTTCGCGCGCGTAGTTCTGGTCCGGCACGCGGCTGCCGGACTCCTTCTGGTTGCGCAGGTGCGAAAGGAACAGACCCATCATCGGGTGCAGCGTCACCGCCTCGAGCAGGTCCCGGTAGTTGCCGAACGCCTCGCGGCCGAGCATGTCGAGGTAGGAGGCGACGCCGCGCCGGTAGTCCGACACCGCGCTGTTGGTCAGCGAAACCACGAAGATCTGCGACAGCGCGAAC
>JAOUGZ010000145.1 GCA_029865405.1 Betaproteobacteria bacterium | reverse complement strand
CGCGCGGCGCGACGGTCGCGGGCCGCCCCAGGCGCTGCACGTGCACCCACATGCCGGCGAGCAACGCGAGCGGCAGGCCGATGTGCAGGAACACGAACAGCGAGAACAGGCGGTCGGTGATGCTCTCCGCGCCGAGGAAGTTGCGCGCCATCGGCTCCGCGCCGATGCCCAGCGCGAGCAGCCATTCGGCGGTCGCCTGCGCCGAGAACTGCGCGCGCGCGTCCCACACCAGCCAGTAGCCGACGATGCCCGAGGCGTAGAGCAGCCACACCAGCGGCACGCCCGAGATCCAGGTGAAGGCGCGAAAGCCGCGGAAACGTCCCGCAAGCAATTCCCGCACGATGTGCAGCGCGACAACGACGACGAAGGCGTCGGCGGCGTAGCGGTGCATGCTCCTCAGCATGCCGCCGAACCACCACTCCAGCTCGCCGATCGAGTCGTAGGCGCCGGCAACGCTGGTGTCGAAGCGGATATAGAGGTAGATGCCGCTCGCGGCGAGCACCCAGAACAGCGCGAAGCCGAGCGCGCCGAGGTAGCGCCACGGCGCCAGAAAATAGGGACAGACCTCATTTTTCATGAAGCAAAAATGAGGTCTGTCCCTATTTTCAAGTGCGGAAGACGAAGCCACCCTTGGCCTTGGAGAAATCGATGAGCAGCGCCGCGCCGGGCGCGAGCTCGAGCGTCGTCTCGCCCACGTAGTTGAAGTCCTCGCCCGCGCGGTCGCGCAGGCGCGCGACGATGCGGTGCCGGCCCGCGGGCAGCGGCAGGCGGTGGTACACCGTGGCGTTGCCGTCGCGCTGCACGCCCGACGGCGGCACCTCGCGGCGCAGCGCGATCGCGCCGTCGACCTCCAGCTCGATCAGCAGCACCGCGCGCTCGCGCGGGCAGTCGAGCGCCGCGCGCATGTTGGGCGCGAGCTTGGCGAGCTCCGCGGCGCTGCGTGGCCGGCACGGTTCCTTCCTCTCGGCGGCGTGGATGAACGACAGGCGCACCAGCGCCTCGTCCGGCCCGAGCGTGGAGAAGCGCGGTTCGGTGGAGAAGTAGCCGATCAGCACCATCAGAGGCACATAGAGCGCGAGCTGCGCGGCGATGCGCAGTGCCTGCTTCATGCGTGGCCTCCAAGGCGCGCCAGCTGCGGCGCCGGGCGGAAGGCGTCGGCGAAGCAGTCGTCCTGGGCGAGGCCGCGCGCGCGGAATGCCGGGTGCGCGGCCTCCACCATCGCGCTCGAGCCGCAGGCGTACACCTGGTGGCCGGCGAGGCTGGGAAAGTCTGCGAGGATGGCTTCGTGCACGAGGCCGGTGCGCCCCTGCCAATGGTCTTCCGGCGCCGGCTCGGAGAGCACCGGCACGAAGGTGAAATTCTCATGCTCGCGCGCCCACTGCTCCGGCAGTGCGGCGAGATACATGTCGGCGAGGTGGCGCGTGCCCCAGTACAGCAGCATGCGCCGGCGCAGGCCCTTGGCGAAGGCGTACTCCAGCATGCTCTTCACCGGCGCGAAGCCGGTCGAGCCGGCGACGAAGATGATCGGCTTGTCGGTGTCCTCGCGCAGGAAGAAGGCGCCGAGCGGGCCCTCGAAGCGCACCTTGTCGCCGGCGCGCATCTGCTCGAAGACGTGGCCCGTGTAGCGCCCGCCCGGAATGCGCCGGATGTGCAGCTCGATGCGCGCGCTGTCCCGCGGCGCGGTGGCGAACGAGAAGCTGCGCCGCGCGCCGTCCTCGAGCAGCACGTTGATGTACTGCCCGGCGTAGAAGGCGATGCGCTCGCTGCCGTCGATGGCGAGGATCACGCGCATCACGTCGGGGGCGAGCCGCTCGAGGCTGTCGACCGTGGCGCGCCATTCGCGCGGGCGGATGCCCCCGGGCGCCTGCGCCGGCTGGTACTCGATCTCGATGTCGCCGCGCGGCGTGGCGCAGCAGGTGAGGAGCTTGCCGGCCGCGCGCTCCGCCGGCGTCAGCGCCTCCGGCTGGTAGGCGCCGAAGTCGACCTCGCCGTAGGCGAGCGTCGCCTTGCACTGGCCGCAGCCGCCGTTGCGGCACTCGAACGGCAGCGCCACGCCCGCGCGCAGCCCGGCATCCAGGATCGTGTCGCCCGCGCGCACGGCGACGATGCGGTTGTCCGGGCGCAGCAGCATGTAGTGCTCGGCGGCTTTCTTCCGCGGCGGCAGCCAGGGCAGCACGAGAAACAGCGCCGTGAGCCCGCCCAGCAGCAACCAGACTTCGCCCGGCGAGGTGCGGTAGAGCAGGGCGTACACGGGCAGGTAGAACCAGTCGAAGTCGACGCTGCCGACCGCGGCGGCGAGATCGGCGCGCGGCTGGCTCACGGCGGGCTTGACGAGCGAGAGCACGGTGAGCGCCGCGGTGAGCGTCAGGGCCACCGGCAGCGGCGGCGCGGTGCGCGCCTGCGGCACGCGCTGCGTGTGCACCCACAGGACGGCGAGCACGAGCAGCGGCACGCCGATGTGGATGAAGGACAGGAGCGAAAACAGGCGATCGTTCACGTTCTCGGGGAAGATGAAATTGCGCACCAGCGCGCCCTGGAACACCGGCAGCCAGTCGAGCCACTCGGCGGTGGCGATCACCACGAACTGCGCCAGGCGGTCCCAGGGCAGCATGTAGCCGTTGATGCCGGAGGCGTACACCAGCCACAGCAGCGCCACGCCGCTCACCCACGAGAACCAGCGAAAACCGCGGTAGCGGTCGAAGCACCAATGGCGCGCAAGATGCAGGACCATCACCAGCACCACGCCGTCGGAAGCGTAGCGGTGGACCGAGCGCAGCACGCCGCCGATGTAGCGCTGGCCGTGCGTCAGCGCCTCGACCGAGTCATACGCGCCGCCGACGCTGGTTTCGAACAGCGCGTACAGGTAGAGCCCGCTCGCCACCACCAGCCACATGAGGTAGTAGGCGATCGGGCCGAGGTAGTAGAGCGGGTTCAGCCGGTCGCCGAACGCGAGGTTGAACAGCGCCTCCACCCTGAGGAAAAACCACTGGCCGATCAGGTGAATACGGTGGATCACCGCATCATCCTAGGGCGGCGGTGCGGCGCACCTATTGATTTGGGTTAAATATTGGACGGTCGCCGGCGGCGCCGCCACTCGACGACGAGGAACGTGAGGATGCCGAGGATGATGCTCGCGCCGACGAGCAGCTCGGCGACGATCACGTAGTTCACCCGGTAGCGCCCCGCCACGGGGTCGTACACGGTGCACAGCAGCTTCACCTGCTCGAAAAAGGCCTGCAGGTTGCCCTGCGGCACGGGCTTGTTCTGCGCGAGCTCCAGCAGCGGCCCGACGAACAGCGGCACGTCGAATTGGTCGCCGTACACCTGACGGTAGATCCTGCCGTCACGGTCGACGATGCTCGCCTGCAGCAGGTGGTCGAACCCCGCGGCGGTCGATTCGTAGCGAAAGCCGAAGTCGGCGATGAGCTGCGGCAGCGTTGCGGCGTCCGGCGACAGGAACAGCCAATGCGGCGAGGCGACCGCGTGCTTCTGCGCGAATTCCTTCATCGCGGCGGGCGTGTCGAACGGCAGGTTGAAGCCGATGGTGGCGACGCGGAACGTGCCCGGCCCGAGCGTGCGCTCGGCCTGGGCCACCGCCTTCGCCAGGAACTGCGTGCTCGCCGGGCACACCTGGAAGCAGCCGGTGTAGATGAAGTGCACCACCAGCGGCTTGCCGCGCAGCTCCGCGAGGCGCACCGAGCGGCCCGCGGTGTCGCGCAGCGCGTAGTCGCCGATCGTGCGGCCGAGGGCGGCCTGGCTCTCGCGCAGCGCGAGTTTTTCGTCGAACGCGTGCGCGGCGAAGGCGGCGAGCAGCAGCGCGCAGCTAAGCCAGCAGCGCGACATCGAGCATCGCTCCCGCCAGCACGGCGCCGAGCTGCACGAGCGAGGCGAGGAACGCAGCGCGCGCGGTGTCGCGCGCGGGCCGCTGCACGAGAATCCGGCAGCGCCTGAGGAACACGAACCCGCCGGCCGCGGCGCAGGCGAGATAGATCCAGCCCAGGCCGAAGGCCGCGGGCATGAGCGAGGCGGCGACCAGCAGCGCCGCGCTGGCGAAGATGGCGCGCGCGGCGCGCGCGTCGCCCACCACCACCGGCAGCATCGGGACTTGCGCTGCCGCGTAATCCGCGCGGTAGGCGATGGCGAGGCTCCAGAAATGCGGCGGCGTCCACAGGAAGAGGACGATGGCGAGCGCCAGCGCCTCGGGGCCCGGCGCCGGCGATACGGCGGCGGCGCCCGCCAGCACGGCGAAGCTGCCGGCGAGACCGCCGACGACGATGTTCCACCACGTGCGCCGTTTCAGCCACACCGTGTACACCACGCCGTAGGTGAAGGCGCCTAGGAACACGTACAAGGCAGCGAGCGGATTCGTCGCCACCGCCGCGGCAAGGACCGACAGCGCGAGCATCGCGCCGATCAGCCATAGCCACGCGGGGCCGTGCCTGAGCGCGCCGGTGACGAACGGGCGGTTGCGCGTGCGGCCCATGCGCGCGTCGAGGTCGCGCTCGACGTACTGGTTGAAGGCGCCGGCGGCCGCCGAGGCGACCAGCACGGCGAGCACCAGGATGAGGGCGCCGCCCGCCCCCGGCCCGGATCCCGACTCCACCGCCAGGCCGGCGGCCGCCGCGAACGCGATGGCGACGCCGATCCTGAGCTTGAAGAGGTTGAGGACCTGCTTCACTTCAGCGGCCAGACCGTGGACAGGTACTTCCAGTTTATGAAGTAGTACAGGACGAACGCGGCGAGGAACACCATCGCCAGGGCGAAGGTGCCCGGCGCCACCAGGCCGCCCGCGCCGACGTTGGGATGGTGCCCGGCGATCGCCGCCGCCACCGGCTTGGGCGCCGGCGCGATGCCGTCCTTGGCGCGCACGTGCTGGAAGCCCGGGGTCTGGATCTTCTTGCCGAGGAACACCGACCAGACCGTGATCAGCAGGTACATGCCGCCGCCGACGATGGCGACGAGGCCGGTGATGCCGGCGAGCGCCATCATCAGCCAGGCCGCGCCCGGGAACTCGTGCGCGAAGGCGTTGCCGGCGAAGCCGATGTCCCAGTGCCGCCGCGGCACGCCGAGCGTGCCCGCGCCCATCAGGAACAGCGACACCCCCATCATCGACAGGCCGAAGACGTACGGCTGCCACTTGGCGAGCGTCGGGAAGGTCAGCTCGCGCCGGAACAGCACCGGGATGAGGAAGTAGGTGAGGCCCATGAAGGCGAGCGTCGTGCCCACCACCACCGTGGCGTGGAAGTGCCCCGGCACGTAGAGGGTGTTGTGGATGATGAGGTTGAGCTGCTCGGTGCCCATCATCACGCCGGAGATGCCGCCGAGGAAGCCGAAGCCGATGAGCGACATGAACATCGAGGAGAACGCCGGGTTGCCCCAGGGCGCCTTCCTCAGCCACTCGAACAGGCCGTGGTTGAAGCCCTTCTCGCGCTGCGCCACCTCGATCGAGCCCGGCACCGTGAGGCCGTGCACCATGGAGGCGAGCACCGCCAGGTACATGGCGTAGCTGGTGTTGAAGATCTTCCAGTGCGAGGTGAGGCCCGGGTCGGCGAGCAGGTGGTGCGCGCTCGCCAGCTGCAGGAACAGGATATACAGCAGGAACGCGGTGCGGCTCACTTTCTCCGAGAGCGGCTTTGCGCCGAACACGATCGCCGCCACCGCGTACCACACGGCGACGTGCGCGCTGACGTTGATCTGCTGCGACGAGTGGCCGAAGGCCCACCACACCGTGCGGTACATGAGCGAGTCGATGTGCTCGACCAGGCCCACCGACCACAGGAACGTCGGGATGAGGATGATGGCGCCCGCGGCGATGGTGAATACGGCGATGATGCCCGCGGTAATGGCGCCGAACGTCACCAGCGGCACCGAGCCGTGGTAGGTGCGCTCGGCCTTCGCCACCACCAGCGTGCCGAAGAAGACGAAACAGGCGATCAGCGCCCCCACCGCGAACAGGATCAGCCCCAGGTAGAACGTCGGGTGCGCGCCCATCGGCGCGTAGGAGGTGAACATGACGCTCGAATCGCCGCGGAACACCGAGTAGTTGTTGACCAGCGCGCCGAGCACCATCAGCCAGAACCCGAGCCACGCCATGCCCGGCGTGGCCAGGCGCGACTTGAGCAGCGTCGAGGCGGCGAAGTACAGCACCGCGATCTCGAAGAAGATGATCCAGAACACCAGCATGTTGAGGCCGTGCGCGGTGAGGAACTGGTAGAACCTGTCGGGCGGCAGCAGGTGCACCGCCTGCCAGCGCGTCAGCACCACGCCGATGGCGAGCAGCCCCCCGATGAGCAGCGACACGACCGCGGCCACCGCGTTCCAGCGCATCAGCTTCTCGGCGGGCTCGTGGAACACCAGCCCGCTGGAGGGGCAGGTACGGAACATCCGGTTCACGCTCATGACGCCTCCCTTACTTCACCACGTACAGGCGGCTCACCATCTGGTGATGGTTGATGCCGCAGTACTCGTTGCAGATGATCGAATAGGTTCCCGGGTTGGTCGGCGTGACCGTCAGCACGTGCTCGTAGCCGGGATGCACCTGGATGTTGATGTTCTCCGGCTGCAGCGAGAAACCGTGCAGCCAGTCCAGCGACATGAGGTGGATGCGGTAGGACTTGCCCGCCTCGAGCTCGAGGATCGGGTACCAGCGCCACAGTTGCGCGACCAGGTAAACGTCGCTGCCCGCGGGCGGGCGCACCACCGGCACCTTGAGATCGCCGCCGTCCTCGCGCACCTTGTACTTGGCGATCATCTCGTCGGTCTTCTTCACGAAGTCCTCGGGCT
>JAOUGZ010000699.1 GCA_029865405.1 Betaproteobacteria bacterium | reverse complement strand
TCGGCGCGGGCGTGGAGCTGCGCGCCTCGCTCATCGGGCACAGCATCGGCGTGCCGGCGGCCTGGAACGGACGCGTGTACGCGGAGCTCGGCTACACGGATCTCGCCGGATGGCGCGCATGGTTCGACTATCCCGTGGAGGTGACCAGCGGCCAGGGCGCGCTGCGCCTGTGGGCCACGTTTGACGCCGGGCAGCTGGTGGACGCGACGGCGGACCTGGCGCTCTCCGGCGTGGCGGCGCGCCTGGGGCGCGACCTGCCCGAGCTGCGCCTGGCGAGCGTCGCCGGCCGCGTGCAGGGTCGCGGCACCGAGCGCGGCTACGAATTCGGCGCGCGCCGACTGACGCTCGTCCCGGTGGTCGGGCAGCCGATGCGCGGCACCACGTTTCGCGCCAGCTGGGAAGCGACAGAGCCGGCGCGCGGCACCTTGAGCGCCGACCTGATGGAGCTGGAACCGCTCGCGCAGCTTGCCGAGTACGTGCCGTTTCCCGCGGATCTGCGGACGCTGCTCGCCGACCTGGCGCCGCAGGGCAGGATCCGCGACGCGTCCTTCGAGTGGAGCGGGAAGCTGCCCGACGACGCGCGCTTCAGGGGACGCGCGCGCTTCGATGGCATCAGCATGAGCGCCTGGCGGGCGATTCCGGGTTTTGCCAACCTGTCCGGGCGCATCGAGGCCTCGGAATCCCAAGGCGTGCTCACGCTGGCCGCGCACGACGCCGAGATATCCCTGCCGCGCGTGTTTCCCGAGCCACGCATCCACGTCAAGTCGCTCGCGGGCAACGTGAGCTGGGAACGGCGTGCGCCGGGCGGCGTGAATGTGCGCATCGCCGGGCTGCAGTTCGCCAACAACGATCTGGCGGGAGGCGCATCCGGCAGCTATGCGTACGCCGGGGAAGGCCCCGGGATCATCGACCTCGTCGCGCGGTTGCAGCGCGTCGAGGCGCGCAGCGTGGCCAAGTACCTGCCGCGGCCCGACCTCATGGGCCCGAATCTGCGCGACTGGCTGGTGCGCGCGATCCGCGGCGGGCAGTCGGCGGACGTGCGCCTGCAGCTGAACGGCGACCTGCGGCATTTTCCGTTCACGGATCCGCAGCTCGGGCAGTTCCAGGTGATCGCCCAAGTGCGCGATGGCGCGTTCGCCTACGCCGAGGGCTGGCCCGAGATCGAAGGCATCGAGGGTGAGCTGCGCATAGAGCGTGCGCAGCTGGAGATGTTCGCGCGCCGCGCGCGCATTTTCGGCGCCACGCTGAGCGACACGCGCGCCCGCGTGGGCCTGCTCGCGCCCTCGGTGCTGAGCATCGCGGGCCAGGCCGAAGGACCGAGCGCCGATTTCCTCGAGTACATCCGGCGCAGCCCGCTGCGGCGCCTGCTCGGCGACTACGCCGACGCGGTGAGCGCCGCGGGACGCGGCCGGCTGCGGGCCGGCCTGGAGCTGCCGCTCGCCGACCGCGCCAGGACCACTGTCACCGGGCAGTATGACTTCGCCGGCAACGTGCTCGAGATCGGCGCGGGCCTGCCGCCGATCGAGCGCGCCGCGGGGACATTGGCGTTCACTGAATCGTCGATCCAGGTGCGCAACGCGAGCGGACATTTTCTCGGCGGGCCGCTGCGCGTCATCGGCGGCACGCAACGCGGCGGCGGCGTGGTGCTCAACGCGGGCGGCACGTTCACGGTGGACGGTCTCGGGCCGCTGCTGCCCGACCCGTGGCGCCGCAGCCTGAGCGGCGAGGCCGCCTATGCGGGTTCGGTACGCCTGGCGCATGGCACCGCGCCGCAGATCGTGCTGGAATCCAGTCTCGCCGGCGTCACGAGCGAGCTTCCGCCGCCACTGGCGAAGGAGGCTGACCAGACGCAGCTGCTGCGCGTGGCCCTTCTGCAGGGGGAAGGCGGCGAACGCGGGCGCCTCAGCATAGCGCTCGGCCGCCTGATGCGCGCCGAAGTCCTGCAGCAGCGCGACGACGGCGAGCCGGTCGAGCGCGCCGCCATCGCCTTTCATCCGCCGCCGGGGGCGCGGTTGCGGTTTCCCGAGCGACCCGTGCGCGTGCTCGTCTACGGTTCGCTGCAGCACTTCGACCTGGATCGCTGGCGCGCGCTGCTCGAGCAGTCGACCGGCCGCGGCGCCGGCCGCACCGCGGTCGAGATGAGCGTCGGCACGCTCGATGCGTTCGG
>JAOUGZ010000696.1 GCA_029865405.1 Betaproteobacteria bacterium | reverse complement strand
CCGCGGCATACAATGGACCGCACTTAACCTGACCGGAGGTCTTCCATGCGCCGCCTCGCCCTTCCCCTTGCCCTTGCGTCTTCCTTCGCCCTCCTGATCGGAGCACCCGCAGCCGCGCAGACCACGCCGCCAACGCAGGGCGAGTCGCAGAAACCCCAGGCACAGCCCGCCGGCACCGCAAGCACCATCGAGGGCCGCGCCCTCGGCGAGCACGTCTCGGGACACGCTCCCGAGCATCCGCGCGAGATGGGCCGGCTGTTCGGCGAATGCGTGAGCGAGCTCGCGCTCACCGGCACCTGCCCGCATCACGACGTGGACGGGCATGACGGCTAGCGCCGTCCTGCTCGCGCTCGTCGTCGTCCTTCTGGGGGTCGTACTGGTGCTGCGGCGCCGGCGGCCTGGCGACGAGCGCGTGCGGCTCTACGACATGATGCGCCGGCGCGGCGTGTCGCCGCCGCCCCCCGAACACGCGTCCGGGGCGCAGGATGCCGCCGCCGCCGAGCGGCGCTGCGCCGCGTGCGCGAACAAGGAGATGTGCGACGAGCTGCTGCGCATCGGCCAGACCAAGGGCTACAACCGCTTCTGCCCCAACGCGCTGTACATCGAGTGGCTGCGCAGCAACAGCCTGGACTTCGAGCTGCCGCCGGGCCGTTCAGCGCATCGGCCGGACTGAGCGCGCGCGGCGCGCCGTGAGCGTCGCCGCTGTGACGATGAAAAGCGCGATCGCCGCCGCGTTGCCCCAGGCGCCCGCGAGCGGCGAGACGAACACGCGCAGCGCGAGTGAGGCATGCAGAAGCACGAGCGGGGCGTAGAGCGCCGGGTGGTAGGGCAAGCGCACGCGCAGCACCGCCGGCAGGATCACCGGCGCGTGCCCGAACACCATCGAGAACACGAACCCCACGAAGATCGCGTGCAACGCGGCGTCGTACGCCGTCGCGCCGGCGAGCAAGACCCCGCCGAACGCGAGCCAGGCGTAGCCCGAGAGCAGGCACACGGCGATGTAGCGCGGCAGGCCGTGCTGGCGCACGGTGACGCGGGCGAGATCGAAGCAGACCAGCCACCCCGCCAGGAGCACGAGCACCGCTCCGAGCGCGCGCGGCGCCAGAGGCGCGGCAAGGAGGGCCGCAGCAAGCAGCACGAACGCGCCCTGCGCCCACCGCGGACGCTTGAGGTAGCGCGACAGCTCCAGCCGTTCGCCGCCGATGGTGAGGGCGAAGAACGCGATCCACCACGGCACCGCGGGCAGCGCGGCGTACAGCGAAAGGTTGCCCGCCAGCCACGCGACCGCGCCGGCGAGCAGCGTCGCCATCTCGACCGAAGGCTGGCGCGCGAGGACCGCCAGGCTCGCCGCCACCAGCACGGCTGCGGCAAGCGCGAGCAGCGCAAAGCCGGGCGCGGCGAGGCCGGCGAGCAGGCACAGCCCGCCGAGCCCGCTCGCAAGCGGCGCGGCGTAGGCCCAGAGCCGGCCGAGCGCCACCGCGCGCTCCAGCCCGATGACCGTGCCGAGGAAGCCCGACACCATGAGCGCGCCGTGCAGCGCGATTGCGCCGGGCGGTGCGGGAATCGATGCGCCGAGGCGAACCAGCCCGCCCGCGATGCCGCAGGCGAGCGCGATGAAGCCGAGGACGAGAAGCGGGAGCCGGGTCACCAGCCGAAGCGGCTCTGCGCCTCGGCGCTCATGCGCTCGGGCGTCCAGGGCGGATCCCAGACCAGTTCCACCTGCACATCGGTATCCGCGGGCGCGAGCGCGCGGATCGCCGCGGTGGATTCGTCGACGAGATAGGGCGCCGCCGGGCACGCGGGCGAGGTCATGGTCATCTGCACGCGCACGCGCCCGGGCGCGACCTCGACGCCGTACACCAGCCCGAGGTCGACGATGCTCATGCCTGCCTCCGGGTCCTCCACGCCGCGCAACGCCTGCATGACTTCGGTCTCGTCCATCGTCCCGCAGTAGAGCGCGCCGCGATCGAATCCGCTTGATGTGCATCAAACGCCGGGTGCGCCGCCCCGCTATCTTGCGCGCATGCATTTCATGGTGCTGATCCTCGTCTTTCTTCTCGGCGCGGTGCTCTGGGGCTACTTCCACGCCAACCCGCAGGGCGTCTCGCGCGGCAAGCTGCTCGCCTGCAACGTCGCGGTGCTGGCAATCGGCGCCGCGGCCGCCGCGGC
>JAOUGZ010000697.1 GCA_029865405.1 Betaproteobacteria bacterium | reverse complement strand
CTGCGCATCGCGTCGCTCTTCTCGCGCAGCGTGATCTTCGAGGGCGCGGTGGACGAAGCGGCGTTTCTTGCCGCTGCGACCGAGGCGCTGCGCGCGCTCGGCGTGGAGGCCCCGACGATGCTCTGCGGGCGCGAGGTGGCTCTCGCCACGCCGGACGGCAGTTATCGGACGCGCAGTCTGATGCTGACGGTCGCCACGCCCGCGCAATCGCTGCTCCTCCAGCGGGAGGGGCTGGGCTCGGCGCGCAAGCTCGGCTGCGGCGTCTTCATCCCCCACAAGGACGTGGGCGATTTGCGCCCCCGGCCGCAGGAAGCTTTCTGACCATTTCCACTGAGATCCGGCTTCAGGAGAAAGGACCGTGACGTACGAAGTGAACGGCAAGACGCTTGAAGCGACCGAGAACGGCTACCTGGTGCAACGTGGTGCAACGTGGTGTATCCTCACGCCATGTCGATCGCCGGCAAGCCCGTCCGTCAAAGCGTCAGTCTTCCCGCGCATGTCGCCCGCCGGATCAAGTCGCTGGCGCAATCGAGCAAGGCGAGCACCAGCCGCGTCATCACCGCGCTTATCGAGTCCGGGCTCGATGCCCGGGAGCAGGAAAAGAAGCGCTTCTTCGAATGCGCCGACCGTCTCTCGCGCTCCCGCGACCCCGAAGAGCAGAAGCGTCTCAAGGAAGAACTCGCCCGCATAACCTTCGGTGAGTGATGCCGAAGATCCAGTGGAGCGGCCTTCCTCCGGCGCTTCGCGACCACCTGTTCGAGAGACTGCGCGAGCGCGAGGTCAGCGCCGAGGACCTCTACGAGGTCAAGGCGTGGCGGGAGTCTGAACCCGAGGCGCCCGATGGACCTTGGTACAAGGACTTCGGCTCCTTCAAGATCTGCGGCGAAGGACGGTTTCCGAAGACGTTTCTGCTCCGGGGCCAAGCTGCCAAGGGGGAGAAACTCTAGGGGCTGCCGGAGAGCATGAGGAAGGGCGGGTACCGACAGAGTCAAATACAATCCATTCGATACGGGACCCTCTTTGCATCGGTAGCCCGGAGAAGGATTTCATGAGCCACCTGCTGCTCGCCTGCTGCTGCCTCCTCGCCGCCTTCACGGCCCGCGCCGAGGTCGTCAATATCGACAGTGCCGAGCTGGCGAAGCTGGCGGCGGCCGGAGTTCCGGTAATCGACATCCGCACCTCGCCGGAGTGGGTGGAAACCGGCATCGTCCCCGGCAGCCACTTGCTGACTTTCTTCGACGAGCGCGGCCGGGCTGATCCCGCCGCGTGGCTGGATCGGGTCAGAGCCATCGCCAAGCCCGGCGAGCCGCTGATCGTCATCTGTCGCACCGGCAATCGCACCCAGCCCGTCAGCCAGTTCCTGTGGCAGCACGCGGGATACCCCAGGGTGTACAACGTCAGGGACGGCATCGTCGCCTGGATCAAGGAGCGCCGGCCGATCGCGTCCGCCGCGCCGGCGCTCGCCGCCTGCCGCGCGGCCAGGACTTGCTGAAGCTGCTTGCGCGCGGGAGGGGTGGGACTAGCTTTGGCCTTCCGGCTCGCCCTGCCACAGCATGTCGTAGCCGAGCTCCCTGGTCTCGGAGCACATCTTCGCCAGCGCCTCGAACTTGTTGGTGAAGGTGGCGTCGGCGTGCGATCTTTCGTGCTCCTCGAAGCTGCGCCAGTAGGTGATGATCACGTAGTGCTCGTCCGCGGTTTTCGTGGCGTTGAGCGAGCCTTCGTCGGAGACGAAGCCGGAGAACTTGAACACCTGCCCGGCGAGAAAGCCGCCCTTGTCCCCGCCGTAGGTTTCCTTGACGACGTTGCACATCTCGCCCACCGCCAGCTCGACGTCCTCGAACTTCACGCCGGGCTTGAGTTTCACGGTGTTGAACAGCATCTTCGCGCCGAACGGCAGCTTGATCGGTTCGAACATCTTGTTGCTCCGTAGATTAGAGATACTTTCGACAACCTTATTTTGCCCCGGTTTCAGGAGACAGGACCATGGCGTACGAAGTGAACGGCAAGACCCTCGAGGCGACCGAGACTGGTTTCTTGGTGAACCTGGATGACTGGGACAAGGACGTCGCCGAGGCGATCGCCGCGGCCGAGGGGTTGACGCTGACCCAGGATCACTGGGATGTGATCGAGTACTTGCGGGATGCTTTCATTAATAACAACGGCGAGCAG
>JAOUGZ010000698.1 GCA_029865405.1 Betaproteobacteria bacterium | reverse complement strand
CGCGACGGCCGACGTGTTGATGAGCAGCGTGTGGCCGTCGGGTGCGGACTTGGCGACGAACTCGTTGGCGATGTTGGTGCTCGCCCCCGGCTTGTTCTCGACGACGACCGGCTGGCCGAGGTATTCCGCGAGCTTCGGGGCGAGCAGCCGGGCGTTGATATCCACGCCGCCGCCAGGCGTGAAACCGACGATGAGGCGCACGGGGCGGGAAGGATAGGGCTGTGCGAGCGCCGGCCCGACGGCGGCGAGCAGCGCGGCGAGCACGAGGATGCAGCGCATCATGACGGTCTTCCTTTCATCGGCACCAGGCGCGGAATCGCCTCGATCAGGCTCAGCTTATACTCGATGATCAGACTTGGGAGCACGCTCATGAAACCGGCCCGAAATCGTCGAAAGTCCGCCTTCGTCGAGCAGATGGCGCGCGTCGCCTGGCAGGAGTTTCCCGGCCACTTCGGCGGCGCGCTGTCCAAGGCGCTGGTCGGGCCGGAGAACTCGGGCTCGGCGCGGATCGATTTCCGCATCTCGCGCTACGCGCCCAACGCCTATGTGCAGGAGCACGCGCACAAGGTGCAGGAGCAGGTCTACTACGTGCTCGAGGGCGAGGGCCTGCTCACCCTGAACGACGAGCGCCACCTGATGCGGCCGCACGACTACGTCTACGTGCCACCGGGCGTGCGCCACAGCTTCACCAATACCGGCCTCGCCGGGCTCGTCTTCCTCGTGATGACGACGCCGGCGGAGGACGCACCGGCCGACTGAATCAACTGGGAGGAGACCCGCAATGACGAACGACAGCAGAAGGAAGCTATTGAAGGCCGGCGCCGCGGTGGCCGGCGCGAGCGCCCTCGGATTTCCGGCGATCGTGCGCGCGCAATCGGCGGCGATCAAGATCGGGCACCTCACGCCGATGACCGGCTTTCTCGGTGCGCTCGGCATCCACGCCGTGCAGGGCATCCAGATGGCCGCGGAGGAGATCAACGCCGCGGGTGGCGTGATGGGGCGCAAGCTCGACGTGATCTCCGAGGACTCGGTGAATCCGGCGACCGCCTCGACCAAGGCGCAGCGCATGATCGAGCGCGACGGCGTCGACGTGCTGATGGGCGAGATCAACTCGGGCTCGGCGCTTACCATCATGCAGGTGGCGGCGCGCAACAAGCGCCTGTTCATGCAGATCGGCGCGCGCTCCGACGAGCTGCGCGGCAAGAACTGCAACCGCTACACCTTCCACGTCGACATCCCGGTGACGGTGATGGTCAACGCCGAAGGGCAGGCGCTGCTGCGCGACGGCCTGATCAAGGGCAAGCGCATCTACAGCCTGACCTCCGACTACCTCTTCGGCCACAGCTTGTCGAAGGCGGCGAAGAATTTCATCACCACCCACGGCGGCAGCGTCATCGGCGACGACCTGGTGGCGACCGATCTGACCGACTTCAGCCCGTACCTGCTGAAGATCCGGCAGGCCAGGCCCGACTTCGTCGCCACCAATCTCGGCGGCAACCAGGTGACGAACTTCGTCAAGCAGTACGCCGAGTTCGGCCTGCCGTACCCGGTCGCCGGCTTCAACCTCAACACCGCGGACGCCTGGGCGGCGGGCGAGGGCAACCTCGGCGGCATCTGGCCCACGGTCTGGCACCATGAGATCGACACTCCGGGATCGAAGGCTTTCGTCGCCGCGTTCCGCAAGAAGCACGGCCAGCCGCCGGAGAACCACGCCTGGATCGAGTACGTATCGCTGCACGTCATGGCGCGCGCCATGGCCGAGACGAAGTCGACCGACACGGAGAAGATGATCGCCTACTTCGAGAAGGAGCCGCAGTTCGACCTGCTCAAGCCGCGCAAGGGCTACTTCCGCAACTGGGATCACCAGATGATGCAGGAGGCCTACACCTTCACGGTGAAGCCCAAGGGGCAGGCGAAGGACAAGTGGGACACGCTGGCGTTCGGGCCGGCGGTGCCGGCGGCGAACCAGCCGCTCGAGATCCTGGCGCCGACCAAAGAGCAGAACCCCTGTAGCATGTAATGCAGGTCCTGTTCCTGCTGGAACAGGTAGTCAACGGCCTCGTCCTCGGCGGTTACTACCTGCTGATCGCGCTCGGGCTGTCGCTGATCTTCAGCGTGGGCGGGGTGGTGAACCTCGCCCACGGCGCGTTCTACGCGCTGGGCGCGTAC
>JAOUGZ010000694.1 GCA_029865405.1 Betaproteobacteria bacterium | reverse complement strand
GGTGGCGACGTTGTGCTCTGCCGCGCGCACCAGCTCGCGCAGCGTTTCCACCAGCTCGTCGTGGTCGCGGCCGGCATGCAGGCCCGCGAGCAGGCGGTTGGCGATATCGAGCATCTCGCGGTGCTGGCCGTCGATCACGGCGATGCCGACCTCGTAGCGCGCCTCCCATTCGAGCTGCGGTGCGCGGGCGGCGGGCTTCGCGTCGCTCATGCGTCAGGCGACCCGGCGGACGAACGCCAGGCGCTGCGCCGGCGCGAGGCCGACGCCGTGGAAGAAGCCGAGCAGTTGCGGTGCGCCCGCCTCGACGATGGTTTCGACGCGCTCGATGCGCAGCGCATCCAGATTGAGGAACAGCTGCTGCAGCAGCGCATGGCCGACCCCGCGGTGCGCGTACTCGGGCGACACGCCCAGGGTGTCGATCACCGCCACCGGCTCGGTGCGGCCGAAATCGCCCAGGTCGGCGCGCGCCATGACGTAGCCCGCCATCACGCTATCGACGCGCGCGGCAAGCGAGATGCGCACGCCCGACTCGCGCAGTGCCTCGTCGAGCGCGTGCTGCACGTAGGCGCGCCGCTCGCGCCCGGTGACGTGGCGGTCGATGCGCACCACGTCCTCGAGGTCTTTCGCCGTGAGCAGGCGCACCTCGGCCGTGTCGCGGGCGAGCAGCGCGTGGTCGCCCGTGCGCGGCGCACTCCAGTCGTTCGGGTCGCCCGGCGACGCGGGCGCTTCGACCGCCTCGGGGCGCGCGAGCAGGGGGCTCTCGCGCAGCGCGCACTCGAGCACCTGGCTCGACGCCAGCGCGTAGCCCATGCCGTCGAGAAAGCGCAGCAGGTCGTGGTCGCGCCACGCGGCCACGGTGCGCAATTCCGCGATCGAGCGCTTGCGCGCCTCCTCCTCGAGCGCAAGGTGCAGCGCGCGGCCGATGCCGCGCCGCTGCGCCTTGGGCGCGACGCTGATCACCTCGAGCCGCAGCGCGGGCTGTGCGTGGCCGAACTCGCCCTCGAGCACGCGCGCGAGGGCGTGGCCGAGGAAGTTCTTGCCGGACACCGCGGCGAACTGCAGGTGCAGCTCGGGCTGGCGCAGCGCCACCGCGAGCCGGCGCTCGAAGTAGGCGCGGCGCGTGCGGCCCGCGAGCTGCGCATCGAGCGCCACCACGGCGTCGAGGTCGCCGGGGGCGAGGCGGCGTACCTCCAGTGCGGTCGATTTGCGCATCATGATGCGTAGACGAGCTGCAACTCGCGGTCGGCCTGCTCGTCGAGCAGATCGTCGAGCGCGGGCAGCAGCGCCATTTCCTCCTTCTGCACGTGGCTCACCAGCCGCTCGGCGAGCTCGAAGGCGAGCGGCCGCAGCTCGGCGCGCGGCGGGTCCTCGAGCGCGAGCTGCATGAAGCGCGCGCCCGCCGCGCGGATCGCGGCGTGCTCCTCGATGAGCAGCGCGGCGATGTCGCCTTCGCCGGCCGCGGCAAGGCGCGGGAAGAGCTGCGTCTCCTCGAACTCGAAGTGGCGCTCGATCTCGTTCGCGAGCGCGGCGGCGGCCTCGCGCATCAGGGCCGCGGCGGGCGCGCCCGCGGCGAGGCTCTGCTCGACGCGGCCCCACAGGGCGAGGGTCGCGGCGTGCTCTTCATGCAGCTGCTGGCTGATGGCGCGGTCGAATGCCATGGTGTCGGGCCTTCAAGAGTACGTGGAGAAAGAACGCGGCGTAGGCGAGGGCGGCGGCCAGACCGGCGGCGGCGCCGGCCCGGTCGAAGCCGGCGACCAGCAGCGCGAGCGCGCCGAGGTGCAGCACCGCGTGCGCCGCGAGCAGCCGCTGCGGCGTGAGCGACGAGGCGAGCGGTCTGCCGCCGCTCAGCGCGTGCACCGAAGCGAGAAACGGCACGATGCGCTGCAGGACGCCGAGCAGGAAGGTCAGCAGCCAGCCGGGCACCAGCAGCAGGCCGAAGAGCACCGGCGCGCGCGCGGGGGCGAGATCGAGCGCCATCAGCGCGGCGAGCGCGAGGCTCGCGAGGAGGCACGCCCAGGACGCGCGCACCATCAGGAAGGCGACGCCGAGCGGCGCGCGCAGGCGCGCGGCGAGCGCGCGCTCCAGCGAGACGATGTGCAGCCCGGCGGCGACGAGGCCGAGCAGCGCCGCCGGCAGCTGCCACCCGGCGACGCCCGCGGCGATGGCCGCGA
>JAOUGZ010000695.1 GCA_029865405.1 Betaproteobacteria bacterium | reverse complement strand
CGGCGCCAGCCCGAAATCGACGATCCACGCCTCCTCGCCGCCGGCCGGCTCGATGTGATAGGGCCGGTCATCGAGCACCCGCAGGCCGAGGTTCTCCAGGATCGGCAGCGCGTCCGAGAGCGCGAGCGGCGCGCCGGTGCGCACGAGCCGGAAGCGCAGCACGCCCAGCTCGGCGTCCGCCGGCTGGTACAGGTTCATGCCGAGCGCCGGCGGGTCACCCAGGGCATCCAGCATCTCGATGTCGGCGAGCGCGGCCTGCACCGCGTTGTCTTCGCGATAGCCGGCGGGAAACGCGCCGCCGTAGCGCGCGAAGAGCTGGTTGCCGCGCTCCTCGCCGAGCCGCGCGACGAGCAGCTCGTGCAAGTCGTCTTCCCAGCGCCGGGTGGCGGCCACGATCTTCGCCTCGACATCGCGCACGTCGACCTCGGGAACGGTGCCCGGGCGGGTGCGGATGAGCATGAAGATGCGCGCCAGCGGCGACTCGGACAGGCTGACGGTGAACTCGGCCGCGGTGCCGTTGAAGGCCTCGGCGAGGATGCGCTGGAACTTCTGGCGCTGCTCGGTGCTGTACTTGTCGCGCGGCACGAACACCAGGCAGGTGATGGTGCGCCCATACCTGTCGCGCCGCACCAGCAGGCGCGTGCGCTGGCGCTCGCCGAGCTGCAGGATGGCGATGGCGTGCGCGTACAGCTCCTCGGGCTCGATCTGCAGCAGCTCGTCGCGCGGGTAGTCCTCGAGGATCGAGCCGAGCGCCTTGCCGTTGTGGCTGGAGGGCAGGAAACCGGCGCGCTGCCGCACCTGGGCGACCTTGCGCCGCACCACCGGGATCTCGTCGAGGTTGGCGGTGTACACGTTGTGCGTGTACAGCCCGAGAAAGCGCCGCTCGCCGACGACCTGGCCCTGGTCGTCGAAGCGCTTCACGCCGACATAGTCGAGATAACCCGGCCGGTGCACCGTCGCGCGCGTGTTCGCCTTCGACAGCACCAGGATCTCGGGCAGGCGCGCCCGGGCGCGCGTCTCGGGCGGCAGCGTGGCAAAGCTCGTGGACACGGTCGTGCCCTCGCGCTCGCGCAGGATGCCCAGGCCCGAGCCGCGCACGATGCGCAGCACGTCCTCGCCCTTTTCGCTCACCAGCTCGTAGTCGCGGTAGCCCAGGAGCGTCATGTGGTTGTCGAGGAGCCAGGCGAGGAAATCCTGCGCCTCGCGCGCCTCCTCGGTGTCGCGCGGCGAGCGCGTCGCACCCACTTCCCCGACCAGCTCGCGCAGGCGCTGCTGCATCGGTTTCCAGTCCGCCACCGCCGCGGCCGCGTCGGCGAGCACGCGCCGCAGGCCCTGCTCGATTTCCTGCAGCCGCGCGGCATCGGTCTGCCGGTCGACCTCCAGCGTGATGAACGATTCCTGCCGGCCCTCACCGGCGGCCGCAGGCGGCGCGATGTCCTGCAGCCTTCCCTTGGCGTCGCGCCGCACGCGCAGCACCGGGTGGATCACCAGGTGCAGCGTCAGGCCCTGGCGGTTGATCTCCATGGTGGTCGAGTCCACCAGGAACGGCATGTCGTCGCTGACGATCTGCACCGCCGTATGCGTGCTCTGCCAGCCGTGCTCCTCGGGCTTCGGGTTGAAGACGCGCACCGTGGCCGCGCTCCCCGCGTGGCGGTGGCCGAATTCCAGATGCGACAGCGCGGCGCCCGTCAGGTCGCCCGGCGCGCGCGCCGCAAGCTCCTGCAGGTCGGTGCCGGCGTAGTAAAGCTGGACGAAGCGCTCGGCGAGCTCGGCCTGCGGTCCCGTCTGGCTGCCGCGCGCAGCGCGCGCGATGCGCGTCACGAGGTCGGCGTCTTCGGATTTTCTTTTCGCGGCCATGCGCCCAAGTCCAAGTATATGCCCGGCGCGCACGCGGTCGTTGCGCCCGCCGCTACGCGCGCCGTTTGCGGCGCACGGCAATGCCCGCCAGCAACAGCGCCACCGTGATGCCGAGGAGGGCGAGCGACATCGGCCGGTCGAGGAAGATGCCGAAGGAGCCCTGCGAGATGGTCATGGTCTGGCGCAGCGACTGCTCGGCGAGCGGCCCGAGCACCAGCGCCAGCACCAGCGCCGCAGGCGAAAAGCCGTACAGCTTCATGAAGAAGCCGATCAGCCCGGCGCCGAACATGATCCAGGTCTCGATGATGCTGCCG
>JAOUGZ010000144.1 GCA_029865405.1 Betaproteobacteria bacterium | reverse complement strand
GTCCTGCAGGTGCGTACGGCCGATCTTGACTATGCCGGCGAAGTCGTGCGCCTTGGCCGCGAGCGTCGCCGCCAGCTGCTCGAGCCGCGGCAGCAAATCGTGCTCGACGCCGCGCGCCGCGGCGATATGCATCGCCGTGGGAAACGCGTCGTTGGAGGACTGGCCGAGATTGACGTGGTCGTTGGGGTGCACCAGGCGCCGCACGCCGCGCTCGCCGCCGAGCAATTCCGACGCGCGATTGGCGAGCACTTCGTTGACGTTCATGTTGCTATGCGTGCCCGAGCCGGTCTGCCAGACGACCAGCGGGAACTCCTCGTCGAGGCGGCCGGCGAGCACCTCGTCGGCGGCACGCTCCACCGCATCGGCGATCCTCGGCTCGAGCAGGCCAAGCGTGCGGTTGACGCGGGCGGCGGAGCGCTTCACCTGCGCCAGCGAGTGGATCACGGCGAGCGGCATGCGTTCGCCCGAGATGCGGAAGTGGCGGCGGCTCCTCTCGGTCTGCGCGCCCCAGAGCCGGTCCGCGGGCACCTCGATGGTGCCGAAGGAATCCTTTTCCTGGCGCGTCCCCGCCATAGGTCCCTATCCTACTTGAGGTCGAACAGCAGGATCTCGGCGCCCGCCCCCTTTTCCAGCACGATTTCCGTCAGGTCCGCGATTTTAAGCGCGTCGCCGGCACCGAGACGCCGGCCGTTCACCTCGACGCGGCCGCGTGCCGCGTGCACGTAGGCCATGCGGCCGGGCCCAAGCGCGTGCACGGCGCGTTCGGCGCCGTCGAGCAGCGCCGCGTATACCCGTGCGTCGCGGTGGATCCTCACCGAGCCGTCGGCGCCGTCGGGCGAGGCGATGAGCCGCAGGCGCCCGCGCTTGGCGGCGTCATCGAAGTGCTTCTGCTCGTACGAGGGCTCGATGCCGACGACGTCCGGCTCGATCCAGATCTGCAGAAAATGCGTCGTACGCGCCTGGTCGTGGTTGAACTCGCTGTGCTTCACGCCGCGGCCGGCGCTCATGCGCTGCACGTCCCCCGGCACGATCGTCGAGCCGTTGCCCATCGAATCCTGGTGCGCGAGCGCGCCCTCCAGCACGTAGCTGATGATCTCCATGTCGCGGTGGCCGTGCGTGCCGAAGCCCGTGCCCGGCGCGATGCGGTCCTCGTTGATCACGCGCAACGGGCCGAAGCCGACGTGGCGCGGATCGTGGTAGTCGGCGAAGGAAAAGCTGTGGAAGGACTTCAGCCAGCCATGGTCGGCGTAGCCGCGCTCGCCCGCGGGTCGCAGCACCATCATGCTCAGGGTTGCGCCTGCCCGCCCTGTGCGTCGCGCGAGGCGATTTCCTGGTGCACCTTGGCCATGTCCAGCGCCTTTGCCTGCGTGATCACCTGCTCGAGCGCGGACGCCGGCAGTGCCCCCGCCTGCTGGAACAGCACCACCTTTTCGCGAAAAACCATAAGCGTCGGAATGGAGCGGATGTTGAACGCCCCGGCCAGCTCCTGCTCCTGGTCGGTATTGATCTTGCCGAACACCATGTCGGCATGGCCCTCGGCCGCCTGCTCGTAAATCGGCGCGAAGCCGCGGCACGGGCCGCACCAGGGGGCCCAGAAATCGACGATCACCATCGGGCTGTCCGTGATCACGTTTTCGAAGTTGTCCTTGGTCAATTCGACCGTCGCCATGCGCTGCCCCGTCGCAAAAACGCGCAGTGTACTCTAGCCGCCATGGCTGAATACGTCGGCCGATTCGCCCCCTCGCCCACGGGGCCTTTGCACTTCGGCTCGCTCGTCGCGGCGCTGGCGAGTTACGAGGAAGCGCACGCGGCGCAGGGGCGGTGGCGACTGCGGCTCGACGACCTGGACCGGCCGCGCACGCAACCCGGCGCGACGGACGAGATCCTGCGTGCGCTCGAGCGGCTCGGCTTCGAATGGGACGGGCCGGTCCTCGTGCAAAGCGAGCGCCTCGAGCGCTACCGCGCCGCCGTGGACGAGCTGACGCGGCGCGGCCTGGCCTACCCCTGCAGTTGCACCCGAAAGGAGCTCGAGGACTCGGCGCTGGCCCTGGACGGCGCGCGCATCTACCCCGGCACGTGCCGGCAGGGCATCGCCCCCGGCAAGGTCGCGCGCGCGCTGCGACTGCGCACGCACGCCGCGCCCATCGGCTTCGCCGACGCCGTCCAGGGGTGGATCGAGCAGCGCGTGCAGAAGGAAGTCGGCGACTTCGTGCTGCTTCGTGCCGACGGCATCATCGCGTATCAGCTCGCCGTCGTGGTGGACGACATGGACCAGGGCGTGACCGACGTAGTGCGCGGGGCGGACCTGCTCGATTCCACGGCGCGCCAGATCCACCTGCAGCGCCTGCTCGGCGCGCGCACGCCGCGTTACGCCCATGTGCCGGTGGCGCTCAACGCGTCTGGCGAGAAACTTTCCAAGCAGACCGGCGCGCGTCCGCTCGATCTCTCGGACCCGAAAGGGGAGCTGGCGCGAGCGCGGCGGTTCCTCGGGCAGGACGCGAACGGCTGGGACCTTGGGCGCGTGCCGCGCGTGCGCGCTATCGCCGCGCCGGGATGACGACGGCGGCCAGAGACGCCAGCACCATGGCGAGCGCGCCGAACTCTATCCAGCCGGGACGCTCGCCCAGGAACAGCATCCCCGAGAACACGCCGACCACGGGCGTCATCAGCATGCTCAGCGAAAAGGTGGTCACCGACACCGAGGTGGCGAGCTTGATCCAGGCCCAGTGCGCCCAGGCGAACGAGAACAGGACGTTGTAGGCCACCGCCAGCGCCGGCCACAGGCTCACGTCCTGCAGCGCGCCGAAGTCGTCGAACGCAAGCGCGCCGATGTAGATCGGCACGCCGCCGACCAGCATCATCCACGCGGTGAGCGGCGCCACCGGCGCCTGCACCGGGAACTTCTTCTGCAGCAGCGTGCCGATGGCCCACGTACAGGCCGCCCCGAGCACCATCAGCGCGCCCAGCGGCGCGCCGCGCAAGCTGGTGAACTCCCGCACCAGCAGCAGCGTCATGCCGCCCATGCCGAGCGCCAATCCGAGCAGCTTGCGCCCGTTCATGCGCTCGCCGAGAAACCACACCGAGAGCGGGATTGCCCAGGCCGGCATGGTGTAGGCGAGAATCGCGGCGCGGCCGGACGGGATGAGCCGCAGCCCGAACACCACCAGCAGGTTCCAGCAGGTGATGGTGAAGAAGGCGATCAGTGCTAGCCGACGCCATTGGCTGCGCGGGATGGCCAGCGGCTGGCCGGTCGCCTTGAGTACGGCGAACAGGACCCCTGATCCGGCAGCGAGGCAGAACGTGCGAAACGTGAACGGCGCGACTTCGGAGATCGCCACCTTCATCGCCGTCCAGTTGAAGCCCCAGACCAGCGTGATGCCCAGGAGCACCCACCACAGGTGCCGCGGAATATGTTCGGACATCAGCGCGGTACGCGCACCGGCATCGACGTCATGCCGCGAAACACCATCGAGTTGAGCCACGCCGGCCGGCCGTCCGCCAGCGCAAGGCCGGGCCAGCGCGCCAGCACGGCGGGCAGCGCGATCTGCCCCTCCAGGCGCGCGAGCGGAAATCCCAGGCAAATGTGCGCGCCGAAGCCGAAAGCGAGGTGCGGCGGTCCGTCGCGGGCAATATCGACGCGGTCGGGATCCGCGTAGGCGCGCGCATCGCGATTCGCCGCATTGAGCATGATGAACACGCGCTCGCCCGGCCTGAGCGTCTTGCCGTGCAGTTCCTGCGCCTGCTGCACGATGCGCACCTGGGCGCCATTCGGGCCGTCGTAGCGCAGGAGCTCCTCGATGGCAGCCGCAGCCAGCGATGGATCGGCGCGCAGCTTGTGCATCTGCTCGGGGAAGCGCATCAGACCAAGCAGACCGTTGGCGATGTGGTTGGTGGTGGTCTCGTGTCCGGCGAATAGCAGCAGGATGCAGGTCGCGACGAGCTCGTCATCGCTCAGCCGGTCGCCGTCGTCCTCGAGGTGCACGAGCTCCGTGAGCAGATCAGTTCTGGGCGACACGCGGCGCAAGGCGATCAGGTCGCGGAAGTAGGCGGCCATCTCCCGCGTCGCCGCTTCGGCAATCGCGTACTTGTCGGCGGACATGCGCGAGCTGCCGATGAATAGCGCCATGTCGTCGGACAGCCGCTTGACGCGCGCCAGCTCCCCGGTGGGAACGCCGAGCATGTCCATGATGACGAGCGCCGGCAGCGGCCCGGCGAAATCGTCGATGAAGTCGAACTCGCGGCGTGCGCCGATCCTGTCGAACAGCCAGTGCATCAGCGCCTCGATTCTCGGGCGCATGGCGTGCATGGATTTGACGTGGAATACTTTGCTCGTCAGGCGACGCAGACGCGTGTGCTGGGGCGGATCGCGGAACACCATCCACAGGGACAGGTAGCGCACGATGTCGGCAATACGTTGCGCCTCCGGCGGCGGCAAGGCGGCGAAGAACGGCCGCAGCCGCTCGGAGGACATCGCCCGGTCCAGACACACGCGGCGCACGTCCTCGTATCGCGTCAGCACCCAGGCCTTCAGGCGCGGGCTCCAATGGCAGGGGTCTTCGTCCTGCAGGCGCCGAAAGAGCGGAAACGGGTCCGCGAGGAACGCGGGATCGTCGGGCCGGTAGTCGACGCTCATGCCCGGCTCACGAGCCACACGGCGAGCATGGCAAGCGCCATGCCGGCCGCCGCATACGCGGTATAGATCTCGCCGAATAGCGGCCAGGCGACGAGCGCGGTGCACGGTGGCACGAGGTACATCAGGCTCGCGACTTTGGTGGCCGCCCCGTGGCGGATGAGCCAGAAAAGCAGGAATACGGCCCCGAGCGAAAGCGCGAAGACCAGCCACACCATGGCGACGAGGAGCTCCGCGCTCCAGACCACGTCGCGCGACTCGAACAGCAGCGCGTAGGGCGCCAGCACCAGCATCGCGGCGCCGAACTGGATCGCCGCGCCCGTGCGCAGGTCGACGCGTGCGCAGTAGCGCTTTTGCCAGATGGCCCCCAGGCTGATGCTGACCAGCGCCAGTACCGAGAGTCCTGTGGCTGCCAAGCCCACGCCCTCGAGCACCCACTTTTCTCGCACTACGAGCGCCACGCCGGCGATTCCGAGGACGAGGCCGAGCCACTGGCGCGCGTTGGTGCGCTCTCCCAGGAGCCAGCCGGACAGCACTGCGGCAAGGATCGGCTGCAGCGCGGTAATCAGCGCCGAGGCGCCCGCGGGCATGCCTCGATGCAAAGACAGGAAAACACCGCCGAGGTACCCCCCTTGGATCAGGGCGCCGGCGAACGCCATGTGCATGAATTCGGCGCTCGTGCCCGGCCACGGCGCGCGCATTGCGAAGCACAGCGGCAGGAGCACCACGAGCACGAGCGCAAAGCGGATCACCAGGAATGTCGCGGGTTCCGCGTAAGGAAGCCCTAACTTCGCTCCGATGAACCCCGTGCTCCACAGCACCACGAAAAGGCCTGGGAAAATCCAGGCAGCTCGCTGGACGGGATCCGGGGCCACGCTCATGGTTCGATTGTCACCGCTGGCGATCGGTCCCGTCTGGCCATTTCGCCCGTTTGCCGATCGGTGTTTGAAACGCGTTGAGCGACTGGGTGGCGATATTTTTGCGGTGGCTCAATAACTTATGCTGCACTGCAAAAATCATTTGACTTTCAATGCCAAATCCTTATACTGGCAATTGTTGCGCTGCACCAAAAGCGCCGACCCAAGCCCAACCGAATTCTTATAGGAGTGCCACCATGTACGTTACCCCAGAGCAGATCCAGGCGGCCGGCAAGGCCAATGTGGAATCGATGCTTTCCCTCGCTGCGACCCAGTTCGCGGCGATCGAGAAGCTCGCGACCCTGAACGCCAACGCCGTGAAGTCCGTATTCGAAGACAGCCTCAGCAACACCCGCGCGCTGTTCGGCGCCAAGGACGTGCAGGAGTTCGTGACCCTGCAGAACACGCTGGCGACGCCCGCGATCGAGAAGGCCATGGCCTACTCGAAGAGCGTGTACGAAGTCGCCACCGAGACCAACGCCGAGCTGTCCAAGATGGCCGAGAAGCGCGTCGCCGAGTGGAACGAGAACTTCAGTTCCATGCTCGATAAGGCGGTGAAGAACGCGCCCGCCGGCTCCGACGTCGCGGTTGCCGCAGTCAAGTCGATGATCGCCGCCGCCAACTCCGCCTACGACAACATGACGAAGGTGGCCAAGCAGGCGACCGAGATCGCGGAAGCCAACGTCTCCGCCGCGACCGAGACCGTGAAAGGCCTCACCAAGGCAAAAAAGACCGCCTGAGCGCCAAACCGGGACGCCAGCCGGCCCGATCTAGCGCCAAGCGAAAGCTGAAGAAGAAGTCGTAGTAGTCGGAAGGCCCGCCACTCGGCGGGCCTTTTTCATTGGAGCGCCGCGCGCACCGCGTCCTCGGCCTTGTCCAGCAGCACGAAGTTCAGCTTTGCCTTCGCTTCCGCCGGTACGTCCTCGAGGTCCTTCTCGTTCCTCCTCGGCAGCATTACTGTCGAGATACCGGCACGCAGGGCGGCCAGCGTCTTTTCCTTGACGCCGCCGATCGGCAGCACGAGGCCGCGCAGCGAGATCTCGCCCGTCATGGCAACGTCCGGCCGCACCGCCTTGCCCTGCAGCAGCGAAGTCAGCGCCACGAACATGGCCACGCCGGCGCTCGGGCCGTCCTTGGGCGTCGCACCCGCAGGCACGTGCACGTGGATGTCGGTCTTGTCCAGCGCGTCGCCGCTCCATGTCTTGGCAAGCGTCAGCGCCGCCTGCGCGGACTCCTTCATCACGTCGCCCAGCTGCCCGGTGAGAATGAGCTTGCCCGAACCCG
>JAOUGZ010000692.1 GCA_029865405.1 Betaproteobacteria bacterium | reverse complement strand
CGCCCTCGCCGAAGCGACGCTCTGCGCGCCCAAGGACTTCAAGTCCGCCATCAAGCCGGTGTGGTGCCCCGGCTGCGGCGACTACTCGGTGCTCTCGGCGATCACCAAGGCGCTCGCCGCGCTCAATCTGCGTCCCGAGAACGTCGCCGTGGTGTCCGGGATCGGCTGCTCCTCGCGCATCCCCGCCTACACCACCTGCTACGGTTTCCACGGCGTGCACGGCCGCGCGCTGCCGGTGGCCACGGGCCTGAAGGTGGCGCGCCCCGATCTCACCGTGCTGGTGGCGAGCGGCGACGGCGACGGCTACTCGATCGGCGGCAACCACTTCCTGCACGCCTGCCGCCGCAATGTCGACCTCACCTACATCGTCATGGACAACCACGTCTACGGCATGACCAAGGGCCAGCCCTCGCCCACCACCGAACCCGGCTGGTCGTCCAAGCTCGCCCCCGGCGGCACGGGCCTGCGCGAGTTCCATCCGCTGGTGATCGCGCTCGCCTCGGGCGCGAACTTCATCGCGCGCGCCTACTCCGGCGATCCGAACGGCTGCGCCGCGCTCCTCACCGAGGCCGTGCGCCATCCCGGGTTTTCCTTCGTCGAAGTGCTCTCGCCCTGCGTCACCTTCCGTCCGGAGCAGCGCGAGTGGAAGACGCTCGCGCACCCGGCGCCGGTGGCGCCCACCGACGACCCGGGGCGCGCCGCGCGCCGCCTGATGACAGACGACGGCTTCAACATCGGCGTGCTGTACAAGGGCAGCCGGCCGCCCTACACGCCCATCCGCGGCAGCGCGCAAACCATGGAGGCGCTCGAATGCCGGTTCCGACTCTAGAAGACTTCATGGCGCGCGCCTACGGCATGGAGCTCGAGGCGCACGAGCGCTATTCGCAGTTCGCCGAGCAGCTCGACACGCACAACAACCGCGAGGTGGCGCAGATGTTCGGCAAGCTCGCCAAGATCGAGGCGCTGCACGCCAAGCGCATCCTCGAGGAGATGGGCTGGCCGAGCATGCCGGCGCTGCCGCCCGCCTACGCCTGGGACACCCCGGAGGGGCCGGAGACCGCGCCGCAGGACGCGGTGCACTACCTGATGCAGCCCTATCACGCGCTCGAGATCGCGCTGCGCTGCGAGCAGCAGGCGCAGAAATTCTTCGAGGACATCGCCGCCGCGGACGTGCCGCCCGCAGTGCGCGCCGCGGCGCTGGAGATGGCCGGCGAGGAGCGCGAGCACGTGCAGCTGGTGCGCGAGTGGATGAAGCGCGTGCCGCCGCCCCCCGAGGGCTGGGACGAGGATCCGGATCCGCCGCGGATGGGCGAATGAGAGTGCTCCTGCCGCCGGGCTGGGCGCCGCCGGTGGGCTACGCCAACGGCATCGAGGCGCGCGGGCGCGTCGTCTTCGTCGCCGGGCAGGTGGGCTGGGACGCGCAGCAGAAATTCCATTCCGCGGAGCTCGCGCCGCAGTTCGAGCAGGCGCTGAAGAACGTGCTCGCGGTGCTCGCCGAAGCGGGCGGGCGCGCCGAGCACATCTGCCGCATGACCGCGTTCTGCTGCGACAAGCCCGCGTATCTGGCCGCGCGGCCGCAGCTCGGCCGGATCTGGAAATCGCTCATGGGCCGGCACTTCCCGGCGATGAGCATGATCTTCGTCACCGACCTGCTCGATGCGCCCGGTAAGATCGAGCTCGAGGCCACCGCCGTGATCCCGGAGGAGAACCCATGAGAGGACTGAAGGGCAAGACCGCCATCGTCACCGGGGGCGCCGCCGGCATCGGCGCCGCGATCGTCGAGCGCTTCAAGGCCGAAGGCGCGAAAGTCGTGGTGTTCGACCTCAAGGGCGAGCCGCCCGTGGACATCACCGACTACGAGGCCGTGAAGAAGGCGGTGGCCGCCGCGGGCGCGGTCGACATCCTCGTCAACAACGCCGGCTGGGACATGTTCAAGCCGTTCCTCGCCACCGACCCGGCGTTCTGGCAGAAGATCATCGCCATCAACCTCGTCGGGCCGATGAACCTGCTGCACTGCGTGCTCCCGGGGATGGCCGAGCGCGGCGGCGGCAAGGTGGTGAACATCGCGTCGGATGCCGGGCGCGTGGGCTCTTCGGGTGAAGCGCCCTACTCCGCCTGCAAGGGCGGCATCATCGCGCTCACCAAGACGCTGTCGCGCGAGCTCGCCGCGAAGGGC